>JAKAYA010000027.1 GCA_021826965.1 Nitrospirota bacterium | reverse complement strand
CGTTAAATATTAAAAAATTAGGTTGCTTTTTCATGAAATCAAAAACCTGATCTTTCCTTATCAACCACTTAGCCCTGTGGAAAAGTCGAATTCAGGAAAAATCAGGCTCAAAAATCGAAAAATGGGCTAGGGTGATGACATGGAAGTCGGTCATTCCCCGTTCGGCCGCCTTCCCCTGCATGCCGTCGAAGAAGTCGGTCCAGAGGGTGCATCCCAGAAAGCGGATTCCGCCGATTTCGAGGGACCGGTTCTCGAGGAAATGGACGCCGCCGGTGGGCGTTTTGGCTGCCTTCTGATAGGTCCGGAGATCCCGCGCGAAATCATGGCCGTAGAACTCGTGGTTTCCCATCACGTACAAGATCGGGGTTGTTCCGGCCAGGGAATGAAGGTACTGGGTCAGTTTCCGGGGTTTCCCGGCGATGTCCCCGGCCAGGACAAGGACATCCCCGCGGATATCCGCCTTTTGGAAGGGACGGGAGCCGAATTCAAGGTGAAGATCGGACGCGTACTGGATTTTCATGATGTCTCCTGGCCCGGAGGCCTTCCGGTCAAAGCGCCCCGGAGAACTGTGTGCAGAAAATGCACACAAACGAATTGTGAGGGATCGCCTCCCCTTTATCCTCTTCTTCGCTCATGCGTGATCCTCACGTGAGGATCACGTGAGAATCGCATGAGGATCTCATCACCCAATTCTTGCAAACTCGTCCTCTTTGGACATGGCCCGCATCAGGTCTTCCATGTCCGCCAGGGCATCTTCCATGGACGCGTAGGTGGCGAGCGGGATGTGCGTGGCGTTGTCTTCATCGCACAGCGTCATATAGATCCGGATCGTCCGGCGTTCCTTCCGGATGCCGAACAACCGGGCGGTCAGTCTCGCCAGATCCGGAAGGTGGAGGATCGTCCGGGTGGTCGACCGGGCGAAATACAGGGACAGGGGCTTGGCATTCATCGTTCTCCTCCCGCGCAGAATCCGATCCGTTTTTCCGTTTCGGGCGTCGCCTCTTCCGGCGCTTCGAACTTTCCGTCCCGGGCGTAGCCGGCCAGAAGCCGGAGAATCCGCTTCCGGGCCTCCCGGGGCGATCCGGACAGCGTCCTGACCGCCGTTTCCGGGAGAATCTCCGGGGCTTTCCCGGACAACCCGTATTCTTCGAGGATGTCCCGGTAGAGAGACGGAATGATCACCTCCCGAAGCTCCTCTTTGGTCGGCTCCCGGACGGAAACCACCGTCACCCGGGACAGGAGAGGTTCCGACAGCCCTTTCAGATCGTTGGCGGTGAAGTCCACTGGACCTTCGACGCGTCCACCGGATGCGCCGTCGACAGGAATTCGTCCGCATACTTCCGGGCCGTCACCGGTTCCAGCACGTTCAGCAGAAAGTCCTCGATCGTGCCGGAATGGGACGAGCCGGACAGGCTTCTTCCCGCCTTGTCGATCTCGTCGAGCACCAGGATCGGATTGCCGCTCCCTTCCAGGAGGACACTCAGGATCATCCCTTCCTTCGACGAACTCCACGATGCGTCGCATCCCCCCAGAATGAACGAATGGGTCAGGCTGGCCGCATTCACGAGACGGGACGGGACACCCAGGACCTTCGCCAGATCGAGGGCGAAGGCCGTCTTCCCCGCCCCGGGAGGGCCGGCCAGGAGAAGTGGAGGAAGGGAAGCCGGGCTCTCCGCCAGCCGGGAGATGTCGAGGAAATCCCGGACAATCCGGACAGCGTTCGTCAGGTGGGGGGATTTGCCGGCCAGACGGTCCATTTCCTCAGAGGTCGGAGGGAGAGCGAGACGGACCGTCTCGTTTTGGAGCACCTTCTCCGCCAGTTCCAGCCACCGTTTCCGGTTTTCCTCCTTTTTGGGGTTCAGTTTTTCCTTGCATTCCGCAATCGCCCCCTTCAACGCCGACGGATCGACCGGAAGGCGATGGGAGAAAGGAGCCGGGATTTCGACCACAGGTGGCCCCTCCGGAAAGGGTTCGTCGGGTTCGGTGTCCTCTTCCGGCGCGAACACGACGACAGGTTTTCTCTCCTTACATGGCCGTACAGGAAAACCCGGTTTTTTCGAATCGCGTTTTCGGGATCCGGAATCCGGTCATCGACTCCCTCCTGCCTCGCTGGTTATGATCAGGACATTGACGCCTTCCGTCCGATATCCTACACTGTATCATTATCAAGGTGCATTATCAACTATTTTCTTCTGGGAGAAATCTCATGCCGGATCATCCAACCTCCGAAGACGAGCTGCACAAACTGGCCGAACAGGGCCGGAAATTTCTGGAAAAGCGGCGCAGAAACGCCTCGCAGTACCGGAAGAAACTTAAAGACGAGGGGATCGACTCGACCATTCTCCGGATCGAGAAGGAGGACCTGGACAAGATCCGGGCGATGGCCAGCATCGAAGGAAAAACCCTGAACGGCATGCTCGTGAGAATTCTCGACCAGGGGTTACGCTGGCGACGGGGGATCCTGGAAAGCTACATACAGGGAGAAATCCCCCAGGAGAAAGCCGTGAAGGTTCTTGGGGTGAAAACCGCTTCAGAACTCTCCCGGCTCCTGGCCCTGGAGGGATTGCCGATCCCGATGTGAAATGAAGACTTGCATTTGCCAATCGATAGCCATGGATACCCAATCGATACCCACCCCATTGCCTGTTGATACCCTTTTCTGATCTTCGTGAATTTCAATGCAACCCCAATGGCATCGGGGTTGCGTCGGGGTTCCATTGGGGTTGCATCGGGGTTGAACCGGGGTTCAACCCCGATATTAGGAAAGACTATTGGAAATCCTGAAGGAGCTTCGGACGGCCCGGGAAAAACGGCGGGAGAGACAGAAGAAAAAACCGAATCATGATACGAATTCATCCAGAGAAGAAAAGTTCCCGCTTGCGGGTCTCCGGACCCCCCAACTCATCTTCAGTTCAACTTGATATTTTGTAATCGTTCGATTACAATTGATTTATATTGTATACGGTAAAACAACTTGATGAGTTTTCCGATTGGCTCAAGGGTCTGAAGGACGGTCTGACCAAGCAGCGCCTTAACAAGCGCTTGAAGAAGGCCCAGCTTGGCAACTTGGGCGACGTGGCGCCGGTAGGCGAAGGGGTGTTCGAGATGCGCGAACACTTCGGGCCGGGATGGCGAATGTACTACGTCCAGCGTGGCGAGGTACTGATTGTGATGCTGAGCGGAGGCGACAAGTCCACTCAGCAGACCGACATCGACCGAGCTATTGCTCTGGCAAAGTCCCTGGAGGATTGACCATGACAAAAAGAATCAAGATTTCCGAACTCTCCGAGTTCGATGCAGCCGAGTATCTGAACAACGAAGAAGATATGGCGGCTTACCTGACGGCCGTTCTTGAAGAGAATGACCCGGCGCTGCTGGCGGCCGCTCTTGGCGACATTGCCCGTGCGCGGGGAATGTCGCAAATCGCGAAGGATTCCGGCATCTCCCGCGAAGCCCTGTACAAAGCCCTTCGACCGGGCAGCGAACCACGCTTCGAGACGATCAACCGTGTTTGTGCGGCCCTTGGCGTGCGCTTGGTGGCGCAGCCGTTGCATCCTGTACATTGACACTTGCCGATCCCGATGTGAAATGAAGACTCGCATTGCCTATCGATAGCCTATGGATACCCAATCGATACCCACCCCATTGCCTGTTGATACCCTTTCCTGATCTTCGTGAACCCCAGTTCAACCCCCATATTAGGAAAGACTCTTGGAAATCCTGAAGGAGCTTCGAACGGCCCAAGAAAAACGGCGAGAGAAATAGAAGAAAAACCGAATCATGATGCGGATGGAGAGAAAAGACAGGAAAAAAATGCAGAGTTCAGTGAGGATGTTTCTTATGATTATAGATGTTCGAATCGGGCTTTTTGATAAATCAGGCGACAGAAGCCAGGACGATATGGGATTCGATCTGGTCAAACGGGACCCAGACTCCTTTTTCGTGATCTTCGATCAAACCGATTTCTTTCAGTGCCTGGATGTCGGAATGAACATTCTTCACGTCCCGACCCAGAAGACGGGCCAAGGGCCGAATGCCCGTCGGGCCGTTCTTCTGCAGAACGTGCAAGAGTTCCCACCGTTTGGTGGTGATCGTTTTTAAGAGAACCTCCACCGAATCGAAGGTCACGAACTCCCCCTGGGGCTCTCCGGTTTCCCAGGCGGTTTTGAACCGATTCAAGCCTTTTTCAAGATTTTCCACCTGAATGATGACTTTTCTCATTGTCGTTCCTCCTTCTTCACATCGGCATTGAAGTCCTCGATGAGGCGATCTACCGTTGTGAACACATACGGTTCTTCCCGGTCCCGGTAATGTCGGTGATCCCCTTTCCCCTTCTCGTTATCGTAGCCGACGATTCTCTGGCCATCTCTTCCGTAGTAGAGCCGGTATTTGAACCCATGTCTTCGCTCCTGATCCGGACGTTCAAGTTTCCAGATCACCATTTCGACAATTGCTCCATTTGAAAGGACTCTCCGGTTCCGATAGAGAAGATGCGCTTCATTCATGTTGGTTATTATACCAACGATTTCATAAAAGGCAATTCAGGCGATCGCAGGGTTGAGTGTTCTGATGAAAGGGATTAGGGAGATCGGACGGATTGATTGTTTCACTCATTTCAGCAACTCGGCCAAATCCTCGGCCTTCAGGTGAGTATAGCGTTTGATCATCTGCAATGTCTTGTGGCCGGTGATGGCTGCCACCTGCATGGGGTTCAGGCCTTTTTCGAAGAGGCGGCTTGTGGCTTCGTGACGGAGATCGTGGAAGGTGAGATCGACCAGGAAGGACGGATCCGACTTCTGCCCCTTTTCCTCGCATTCTTTCTCGTAGGCTTTCCGGGCGCGGGAGAGAGCCTTGCGAAACGCTTGAGAAATCGAATGGGGCTCAACTCCCCAGACCTTTCCGTCGATCCTTCTGGAGATCCGCTCAAGGATTCGAATGGCGGCCGTTGAAAGAGGAACGATCCGCTTTTCCCCGTTCTTCGTCTCCGGAAGCATCACTGTCCGTTTCTTGAGGTCCACCAGTTCCCAGGCCATCCCGGCCAACTCTCCCTGTCTCATGGCCGTTTCGACGGCAAAGGGAACAAGATCAGGGAGAAATGAGGATTCTGTTGCGTCTACGATCCGGTCCAGTTCTTCTGGTTTGGGTCGCCGATCCCTGGCCTTGGGCATCCTGGGTTTCCGGATCTGGGTGACGGGATTGAGCAGGACTCCCATCCCCCATTCCTTGATCGCCATATTGTAGAGGCGGGAGAGAAGGCCGATCTCATGGAGAACCGTTTGCCCCCGACCGTTTCAAGCCGGCGGTCCCGGTATTCCTCAACATCTTTGCCTTGAATCGTCGCGAGGAATCGTTTCGAGAGAGGATGCCCCTTCCAGACGTTGACCAGGGACGTATATTGTTGGCCCCCTTTCCTGTTCTGTTTTCCTTCGAATACAGCGGAAGGATCTGGCCCTTTCAGATCTAAAGTGTTCTCCAATTGAAAGGGGACGTCTTCTCATGTATGATCTTCTTCGGTCTCACCTCCTCTCAAAAATTTCTTCCCCTTGCCGAAGTGGTGGAATGGTAGACACGCTAGGTTCAGGGTCTAGTGAGGGCAACCTCGTGCGGGTTCGAGTCCCGCCTTCGGCACCAGTTACGCTTCCGCTCTATACGGCACCGATACGCTGCTAACGGTCTCCCCCTGCAAACTGGGATTCCAGGTAGGCCTCCATCGGATACGGGCTTTTTTGAAATGCGACAATCAGATCATTGGGATCCGCCACGTTGTCTTCGAGAGCCATCGTCACCATCTCCCGGGTCAGGAACGGAACCGGAAGCAGGGTTTCCTGCATTCCGGCCAGAACACGGAGAAGGGTTTCCGGCTGGGGCAGAACGATCGCCCGAAGGTGAAGAGAGCGTTTCAGGGCGTCCATCAGTTCCCGGTAAGTGTAGATGCGGGTTCCACCCACCTGATAGGTGCGGCCGACTGTTTCCCGTTGCATCAAGGATTCGAGAACAACGTCGACAAGATCATTGACCCAGACCGGATGGACCCGGTTCGATCCACCTCCGATCAGCGGGAGCACATGGAGGTTCTTTCCCAGTCCGGCAAAAAAATTCAGGAACTTGTCTCCCTTGCCAAAGATGACGCTTGGCCGGAAAATGGTCGTCCCGATCCCCGATTCTTTCAGAAGATCTTCGGCTTCGGCCTTTGTCCGGTGATAACGGGAACGGGCCGTGCGCGACGCTCCTATCGCCGACAGATAGACAATCCGCGAAACCCGTGCGGCTTTCGCGGCATCCAGAACATTCCGGGTGCCGTCAACATGAACGGCTTCGTAGCTCTGAGTTTTTGTCTCTGCCAAAATACCCGTCAGATGGAGAATGACATCGACCCCCTCAAGAACAGGGTCCAGCGAATTGCGGTCGGTCACATTCCCCGGGTGCCAACGGGCAAAAGAGGGAAGTGAGTTCTGTGGTGGATAGCGAGAAACGATCCGGACTTCCGCGGGAGGGGCCTGGCGGGACCAGAACGACAGGAACGCCTGTCCGAGAAACCCCGTACCGCCCGTCATTGCAATCTTCAACTCATCCCCCCACTCTCTTGCCCTAACCGTCCTTCAGGGCCGGTGCAAGCTGCCTCAACCGATCCAGTACCTCCGGAAACCCTTCGCGGAACATGCCGGTTTCCCGGTCGGTGGTCGACCATCCCATCGAAATGACGACCGATCCCTGGGTCTCCACCACGGGATATCCGAGCACCGACAAGACATGCGACACTTTCAGGGAATCCCGCGAACAGGAAGAACCCGTCCCCACTTCCACACCTTTCGCATCCAGGAGCGACAGGGCCGCCTGACCGTCGATCCCGTGCACCAGCAGATTCAGGATCCCGGGAAGGCGCTCACCCCTCTCTCCCGCAATACGGACATCTTTCAGTTCGCGGGAAACCCAGAGCGCCAGTTCCCGGGTGAGGTCTTTCATCCGTGCCGTCTCTTCCGCGTGATTTTCTTCCCAGTGACGAAGAGCCCTCTCCCAACCCGCCGCCAGAAAATCCGGTTGCGTGCCACCCCGACGTCCGTCCTCCTGTCCGCCTCCTTCGATCAGGGGGAGGACCCGTCCTCCTCTTTTGATCAAAAGAGCGGCGATCCCGGGAGGCCCTCCCCATCGGGATGAAGAGACTGTCAGGAGATCCACCGGCAGATCAACGAATCGAACGGGAACGACCGCCTCTGCGGCGATAAAATCCACATGAAATGTCCCACCCTTGTCCTGAACGACCTTGCCGATCTCTTCGATGGGCTGGATCAGGCCGACTTCGGGGTTGGCCCACTGGACCGATACGAGAAAAGGAGGGTCCGGCAACAAGGTCCGGAGAGCGTCGACATCCACTTTTCCCGAAGGAGAGAGTGGAAGGGTAAGGAGAGGCATCCCTTCCCGACGGCTTCGCGCATTTGCCGCAGCCAGGACCGAAACATGTTCGAGAGGAGAGACGAAAAGAGCGCGGGGCGGAAGGCCCCCGCGCATGACGGTCCTCTCCAGCGCCCACGTGTTGGCCTCCGAACCGCAGGAAACGAACCAGACCTCTGAACGATGCGCGCCCAGAACGCGCGAGAGTGCGTCCCGTGCGTCTTCCAGCCGCTGCCTGGCCCGCAGCCCCCTGCGGGACCGGCTCATCGGATTTCCGCCATCTTCGAGACTCCGGGACAGAACTTCCGGTACGCCAGGACGAAGAGGCATCTGGTTGTCGCAGTCGAGACAGGCCCTGAAAGACTCAGTCATCGGAAAGGTCATCCCGAAGGCTGCGGATCGTGGCCGGAGAAAGGACCGCCATCGCGGAATATCGCGGATGGTCCGACAGGAGCATGACTTTTTCCCCTTCGGAAAGCCCCAGAAACATGGACCGCTGTTTCTCCGTAAAACCGAAGGTGAGATAATGGACGGAGCTCAGTTTTTCGTCGGTCGAACGGTCGGGCTCGAAGCTTGCGGTCACGCGTTCGCCCGCAAAAACAAGATGAAGGTAAGGCCCGCGATCGAGGCCCTGCAGCGTGTCGAGCGTGTCCCGGATACGCGATTCTTCCGTGATTTCGATCATCAATGTGGCGGAAAGGGTCGACCGGGAGGGCAGCATGGTCCGGTAAATCTCCACTTCCTCCGCCCTCTTTTCCGGGTCGCTGGTGCGTTCGACGAAAAGCATTTCCTGGATCTGGAAAAGGAGCGTGTCACGATTTTCGAAGACCAGCCGCAAGATCGGTCCGAGGTTGATTCCCCGGTCCTTCTTGATTCCGATGATACGCGAGCGAAACTCTCCCCGACGCTGTTCGTAGGTCGTATTGTCCAACAGATCGGTAACACTGATTCCTTTCATGAAACCTCCGGTATGACAGTGATGTATGGTCGTTCCCTCCAACCCGTTTTGCGCTTGCCGGAGCTAAATGCCGTAGGCTTTTCGGAGAAGCACCGCCGGATGCTCGACCGGTTTTCCCGACGCGGCTTCCAGAGCCTTTCCGGCCAGCGGGCAGTCGGATGCCCAGACTTCTCCGTCGTTTTCTTGCAGGGCTGAAGCGGTTTTCTCCGCCTTCTTCCGGGCGAGCGGATAGTGCTGCGACTTCATCCCCCAGGTTCCTCCATGTCCCGAACACAACTCGACGGGACGGACCCCCGTCCCCGGGATCTGCCCCAGGATCTCCCGCGCCGGAGTCCCGATGTTCTGGTCGCGCAGATGGCAGGCGACATGATAGGAGATCGTCCCCGGAGACGTTTTGAAATCGGTCCGGAAGAGACCGTCCCGTCTCAGTCTTTCCAGAAAATGGAAGAAGTCCCACGTGTTTTCGGCCAGCTCCCGGAACTCCGCCGTCTCTCCTCCATATTGCAGAAACTCTTTCCGGAGCGTCAATTGGCAGGTGGGAACCGGAACGACCACCCGGTAGCCTTTGCGGACGAGAGGCAAATAGAGGTCTTTCACCTTTGCAGCCTGTAGACGGAATCCTTCCACGTCTCCGGCATCGAGATGTGGCATTCCGCAGCACAGAGCCCCTGGTACAACGACCGGAATGTTGTGGTGTTCCAGAATACGCAGAACGGCCTCCGGGATTTCCGGTTTCTGGTAGTTTCCCAGACACGTCACGAAAAGCGCCACCCGATAGGCTGGTCCTTCCTCCTTGCTTTCCGGGAACCGGCGGCTCTTTCCGACACGTTCGAGAAACGTTTCGTGGGCGTAAGGCAAGATCGGCGCGCGTTCGTCGATGCCTGCGACAAGTCTCCCCAGCCGGCGCAAGAGGGGATTTCGGATCGCCGCGTTGACCGTCCCGGCAAATCGGGTCCCCATCCTTCCTGTCCAGTCGGTCCGGGAAAGGAGCTTGTCTGTGCGCGAAAAACCGGTCGATCCCTTTCGTCGCACGCGCGAGCGGATCATCATATCGGGAAAATCGAGATGGTAGTCGTGGGGTGGACTATAAGGGCAGTGATTGAAACACAGCTTGCAATAATTGCACCCGTCTTCCGTCCGGGAAAGGGTGTCGTCCCCGAGACGGCCCACGTCACCGTCGACGTCCGGACTGTCCAGGAGCCCGAACAGCGTATCGAAGGACGGGCACAGGTGGAAACAGCGCCGGCAACCGTTACAGATGTCGGCCACCCGAAGCCATTCCTTGTCCAGCGGATCCGTCAGATTGTCATCCGGCACAAGCTCCTCCCGAAAAAACCGGCGTGTGATGGAGGCGCGCCCGCCGTTTCGTTGCGCCCTCTTGTCCTGGTCGGGGATTTTTGTCCATCATAACACAGGAGGAATTTCTCCGCAGAACGAACGTCTTCCTGTATTCCCCGTTTTCGGGGGACTTCCGGCAAGAACGCCAATGACCACACGTTTCCTTAAAGGAGATCCGCATGACAGACGAATCAACCTGGATTTCCCCCCGAATTTCCGACGAGACGATTTCCCGTATGATCGACGAATCGCGGACCGTCGCCGTCGTCGGCATCTCCGACAAGCTCGGACGGCCGAGCCTGACCGTGTCCAGCTATCTTCAGGACCACGGATTCTCGGTGCTCCCCGTCAATCCGGCTCTCGAATCGGTTGGACACGTCAAGTGTCACCCTTCCCTCGAAGCTCTCCCGGAAACGCCGGATCTGGTCGTCGTATTCCGGAAAGCTGCGGATATTCCCTCCATCGTCCGGGAGGCCGCGAGCAGGGGGATCCGACGAATCTGGGTTCAGGAAGGCATCCGGAGCTCTGAAGGCTTTCATCTGGCAGAAGACCACAATATGCAAGTCGTCATGGATCGGTGCATCATGAAAGAGATCCTGCGTCTTGGCTTGCGTACCGGACACTGAAATCGGCCGACCGGTCCGGGATGCCCGGGAACAGACAGATCCCGGGACGGTTTCGGATCTTCGACGTCTCCGTTTCACCCGATCAGAGAGGAACGAACCGATGGACCAGGATTTCGCACAACCCGCTCTGTTTTCTCCTTCTTTGCCTTACGGTCAGTCCCTGACGTTCTCCCTGCGCATTCAAGGAAACGAAAAGGACATTCTGGACCGGATCTCCCGGGGATTTCCTCTCCACAACAATCTTCTGGGCATCGGGGAACCCCTTCTTCGGACAGGAAAGGCCTTTGTTCCCGGCCTGTCAACCTTCCCGTCCTATTCCGGGCCGGGCTTTTCCATTCCGTCGACACAGGAAGCCCTCTGGGTTCTTGTGTCCGGAAAAGACCGGACAGACGTTTTCGACCGGACGGGCGAGATCCTCTCCCTGCTGGATCGGGACTTTCACCTCAGGGACGCAATGGAAACATTTTCTTACGACGGAGGGAAAGACCTCACCGGTTATGTCGACGGGACAGAAAATCCGCCAGTTCAGGACCGTCCGTCCGTGGCTCTCCTCTCGGGCGAAAGGGGGCTCGCCGGATCGAGTTTCGTCGCAGTCCAGCGCTGGGAACACGATCTCGTCCATTTCCGTTCCCGGCCGGAGGAAGAGCAGGACCGGGTCATCGGCCGCCGGAAAGCGACGAACGAAGAGATTCCGGACGCCCCGGTGTCCGCCCATATCCGCCGGAGCGACCAGGAGAGTTTTTCTCCGCCCGCGACCATGTTCCGCCGTTCGATGCCCTGGGCGCGCGGAGACCGTCAGGGTCTCGAGTTTATCGCTTTCGCCCGCTCACTCTCGGCGTTCGACCGGATTCTCCGCCGGATGGCCGGTCTGGAGGACGGAATTCCCGATGCCCTGTTCTCTTTTTCCCGTCCGCTCACGGGAGGCTATTACTGGTGTCCCCCGGTACGGCAGGAACGTCTCGACTTTTCCTGGGTCGATCGTAACCCTGCTCGAACATGACCCTGGCGAGGCCCCGGCAATTTTCGGTGAAGGGCCCGCCCGGAACAGTTGTCGGGTTGCGGAGCACCTTTTCTTCGGGGACATCCTGTGGGAGAATGAGGAAATCTTCCCCCTTCTTCCCCAAACCCGACACAACCGGGCGCACCAAGGAGGTTCCTTGTTGATGCAACGGCTTCTTCGCATGCGAGGGGCAGGTCTCGCCCTTTTTTGTCTGTTGTTTGCCCTGGTTTTCTTCCTTCGGGAAGAGGTCCGGTCGACAGCGACCGCCTTCGTACCGGAAGAAGGCGTCCCCGCCCCCGCCTTCACCGGGGCCGACCAGAACGGCACGATCCATCGTCTGTCAGACTATCGGGGAAAGTGGCTGGTGCTCTATTTCTTTCCGAAGGCGGGCACTCCGGGGTGCACCACGGAGGCCTGCAGCTTCCGTGACAGCCTTCTGAAGCTGAAGAATCTCGGAGCCCGTGTGGTCGGAGTAAGCATGGACGACCGGAGCGACCAGGAACATTTTTCGCGCAAGTACCACCTTCCTTTTCCTCTTCTCGCCGACCCGGACGGCACCATCGCCCGGTCCTATGGCGCGGCGGGAGGCTTTCTGAACATGGACCACCGCTACACTTTCCTGATCAACCCGGCGGGCATCCTTGTCAAACGCTACCTCGACGTCGACCTGGACCGTCACGCCCGTCAGATCCTGAAAGACTTAAAGACTATGGGAGCCCGGGAGACACGCTCGTGACCGATGATCACAAGAACGACAAAACGTTTGGGGAAGCCGTCTGGATCGGAGCGGGAAACATGGGGCTCCCCATGGCGAAAAACCTTCTCGCCTCGGGAATCCGGCTCGGCGTCCACAACCGGTCGAAAAACCGGCTGACTCCTCTCCTGGAGGCCGGCGCCCTGGAGATCACCGATCTTCCGGGCAGCCTGTCGGCGACACCTCTGGTCTTCACAATGCTGGCGGACGACGCAGCCGTCGGAGAAATGGTGTCGAAAAGCGGCGGAATTCTGGAAAGACTGTCTCGGGGAGGCGTGCATGTATCGATGGGAACACTCAGCCCCGCTTTCGTGGAAAAACTCACGGGAATGCACCGGGAACGGGGGCAGGTTCTTGTGAGCGCACCGGTCTTCGGGAGGCCCGACAGGGCCCGGGCCGGAACGCTGACGATCGTCGCCGCAGGCCCCTCCGAAACCGTCGATGCTGTCCTGCCTCTCCTCGAACGGATGGGATCGACAGTGTTCCGGGTCGGAGAGGACCCGGCGCTGGCCAATCATGTCAAGATTCTGGGGAATTTCACGTTGGGAGGTCTTCTCGAAACTCTGGCCGAAAGCCTTTCCTTCGCTCGCAGGGTCGGTGTCTCTCCCGACCAGCTGGTGGAGATCCTCGACACCGCCCTCTATCGCTCTCCCGTTTTCCGGAATTACGGACAGATGATGGCCCGGGAAGAGTTCCAGCCAGCCGGCTTCCGGATGCGGCTCGGCCTCAAGGACGTCCGGTTGGCCCTGGCCGAAGCCGACCGGGTCGAAGTCCCCCTTCCGCTGGCGGACCTGCTACACGCCGGTTATCTGGCAGGCATTCACCGGGGCTACGAAGACTGGGACTGGGCAGCACTGGGCCGGGTACGTGCCGAAGACGCGGGAGTGGCAGAAAGATCGCTCCCCGTCAGGACCCGGACGGAGGATTGAGCTTTCCCAGTGACCGGATGAATCCTTCCCAGAAAGACGCTTCGACCGGCCCATTTTTCTTTTCCAGGACCGAAAGAGCTGCGAGATCCACCCAGGGTTTTCTCAACAGATCTTCCGCTTCCTTGTCTCCGACCGTTTTCCGGATACCCAGGGACCAGATACGTTTCCGTCCATTCTGAAAGGCTTCCGCATATTTTGCGTCGGGTCTCTTCCCCGTCCGCTCCAAGGAGTTTTCCAGGCGGTTCCAGCGGATGGAAAGAATCCTGTCGGCGAAAAAGACCGCACCGGACAAATCCACCGACATGTCCGGAAGCATTTTTCGGGAAGCCGCCTCCCCTTCCCGTCGCTGGAGAGGAGACAGGATCTTCTGGAAACGGGACAAGGCCCGGACGAACACCTGTGCCTCCTCTCCCTCGACCGATCCGATCTTTTCGTTCAGCCGACCGAGCCGCGAAACATCGACGCGCGGAGTGACCGCCCCGGCTTCAAACAGCTGGACAAGGGCCAGATCCTCCCCGTCGAGGCGAACAAGCCTGTTCCGGGTGTCCGCAAAGAGGCGGTCGATTTTCCTGCGCTGTCCGGGCGACAGGTGCACCGACCGACGGGGAGAAAGATACCAGTTCCCATGGGTCCGGAGAATGGCGAGAAACCGATTCCCGGGAGTCACGGTCATCGGCCGGTCCCTCTCCCTTCCCTGGACGCCCACCCACCCGGTCGTCTGCCGGGGGATCACCCAGCGCGACAGGGAGTGGATCATTTCCGTGTCCCGGGACAGATCCGGACCGGGAGCCTGGGCGCCGACCGGCGACACCCCGAAAAGAAGCCCCGCTCCCAAACAGCTCAGAATGAGACGAAGGTTTCCGACCGACAGGACAATTTTCCCGGACCACTTTGACATGCCATCCCCTCCCCGATTCACACGGTCGACACTACAGGAACGTGAATCCCACCACCACCGGAACGAAGCTCAGGCTGCCCAGAGATGTTCCCGGCGCCGTGAGCAGAGGACCGGAAAACGATTCGTAGCGGACTTCCGCGTAAAAGATTCCGACCGTTGCTCCGATCCCGGCGTCCCAGACAAAGGTGTTCCCCGATCCGCCGTAGCTGGATCCGTAGTTGTAGCCGGCGTCTCCCAGTGCATACAAGGAGACGACGTCCAGAATATTGAGGAACGTGTACTGGATGCCGAGGGTCACCGGGACAAGATCCATCGCGGGCGTGCCTGTCAGACGGATAAAGTTGGCCTGTGCCCGGACACCCCAGGAGTCCGTGACGTTGAGGGTCGCAAGAACTCCTGCCCCCCAACCGCCTCCACTATAGTTCGAGCTCTGGTTCAGGATGGTCCCTTCTCCGGAAAGCGCCCCCACTCCCATCCCCTGGACAGACAGGGTCAGCGGCAGGACGGCGGAGGAGGCCGGACGGGCAACCATCAGGAATACGGCCATCGCCAGGAGAGAGACAGAAATTCGAACGAAACGGAAACGGCCCTCGGCATGCGATACATTCATCGTATCCTCCTTATCCTCTTGGTTGGACTTATCCTCTTGGTTGGATGTCCGGAAAGTGAACATTGAAAACCGCAAAAACTTGAAAGACGCCTGCAACCTTCCCCATCCTATCGGATCAGTCCGTTAAAATCACCCGGAATTTTCCTTCCGGTGCTCCCGGATATTGAGGGGAACGATCAGAAGAGGGGTATCCGTCAGATTCCGGGCGATTTTTTCCGCAGTGGACTCCATCCCCGGCCGCCAGGCCGACTGTCCCAGAAGAACGAGACCAGGATGGATGGAGCGACAGCGCTCCACAAAATACTCTTCCCAGTTTCCGGACTCCTCCTGGCGGAACGTTCCCGAAAGCGTCCGCGTCAGATTTTCAAGATCCCTCGTCCACCGGGACACACTTTTCGAGGACGTGACGGAAAGAACGTTCAGGGACAACCCGAGACGCTCGGCCAGCGTCGCCCCCCGCCGGATCAGGGCGGCATCTTCCGGCCGGTCCGATACTCCGGCCAGGAGCACGCCTCCCCGTCCGCGGATCGTCATCCGGTAACGGCCTGTTTCCACCACCTGTCGCATGGCCAGTTCCCGAAGAGCCGTCAGATTCGGCTTGGTGAAGAAATTGTCGAGGGCTTCCTGCACCTTTTCCGGGGGATAAACGTGACCTTCCATCAGCCGGGCCTGAAGCGCTTCGGGCGTCAGGTCCACCAGAATCAGATCGTCCGCCCGCATCAGGACGCTGTCCGGAACGGTTTCATGGACGCGAATACCGGTCTGGAACTCGATCAGGTCATTCAGGGTTTCCAGGTGCTGGACATTCAATGTGGAGAAAACGTCGATCCCCGCGGCAAGGATCTCAAGCACGTCCTGGTAGCGTTTGGCATGACGGAAGCCCGACGGGTTGCTGTGCGCCAGCTCGTCCACCAGCACAAGGCGCGGACGGCGGGACAGGATCGACTCGAGATCCATTTCTTCGAGTACGAGACCGTGATAATAAACCGGGATACGGGGCAGTACGGGAAGACCCGATGCCATTTTTTCCGTTTCGGGGCGACGGTGGGTTTCCAGATATCCGATGACCAGATCCGTCCCTTCCTGAAACAGGATCTGGGCTTCCGCCAGCATCCGGTAGGTTTTGCCGATCCCGGCCGCCGCCCCCATGAAAAGGGTGAAGCGCCCTTCGCTTTTTTCCCGGACGGGAACAGGAATCTCCTCGGAAACCGTCACGGGGCCCGGGGGGCTGTCCACTAGAGTTGGCAAAAGCAGGATTTCCACATCGATCCGGGGAAAATAGCGCAGGACGTTCCGGACAAGAGACTGTTTCCAAGGGCGGGTTTGCCCGGTATGTCCCATGACCAGGCGCGTGACTCCGGTTTTCTGGATAAACCGCCAGAGCGTCCAGGCGAAGTTCCGGGTCCACAGGACGGACATCTTCCCTCCGTTCTCACGAACGGCCTCTTGCATGTCTTCAAGGACGCTCCGGTCGAGAGGCGGCCGCCGCCCCCAAAAGGAAATCTTGCGAAGATGCAGGATCAGGAGTTCACCGCCGAGACGTCGGGAGAGCGCTCCTCCGTAACCGAGAAGGCGATTGAAGGCCGCCGGATGGTCGGACACCAGAACCAGGACGCGTTCGTAGACGCCTTTCTTCCCCCCTTGTCGCACGAGCTGGGCATCAAGCACCCTCGCCGCGAAATCCAGGGTCAACTCCCGAAGGCGCACCAGGTTCGCCTCGCGATAAGGACCCTTGAGGGCCATTTCGATCTGTTCCAGGGGAAAGACTTTCCCTTTGCGGATTCGCTCCGACAGTTCGGCGGGGGGAATATCCACCACGACGATTTCGTCGGCCTTTCGCAAAAAGTCCAGGGGAAGAGTCTCTTCGACGGGACGCTCGAGAAGGCGGCTCACCATCGGCGCAAGCTCACGAACGTGGAGCGCGTTGAGTGTCGTGACCACACTGATCCCCGATTCCAGGAGCCGGCCCACCTCCTCCCATCGGGTCAGTTTCCCTCGACCTGGCAGCTTGCCCCGGGCAAGTTCGTCCACGAAGACGATCGGTGGCTGCTCCCGGAGAATGGCATCCACGTCCATTTCCCGAAACGTTTCACCCCCGACGACCACTTCTCTGGGCGGCACGGTGCGAAAATCGGCCGCCAGATCGCGTATTTCTCCCCGTCCCTTGTCTTCGAGCCACCCGATGACCGGAACGATCCCGCGCTTTTTCAGAGCAGCCAGATCCAAGAGTGCCCTCCGGGATTTTCCGACACCCGGCGCCCACCCCAGATAGACCTTGAGGCGTCCCGAACCCATCGATAAAAGGGTATGAAGAACCGATCCCGCAGACACGTCCTCATTTCCGGCTGGACTCATCCGACACGTTCCTTTTGCAAAGGAATTACATTTTTGTATTTCCGCATACAACAACGGTCAAACTCAACGAACATTCGCCGTCCCGACCGGAAAGAATAAAATAATTATTGTTATTTTTAATATATTTAAAATAATGGCACACGCATTGCTGTAAAAATGCACGTGCCCGATCAAGAAACGAGGGGGAACTTCCGATGAAGACCATCATACGAAAATTGCAAGACATATTCAGTCAAAGAATCCTGTCACCCGTTTTCCAGCTCATCCTCGGACTCTTTCTGGGGCTCGCTGGATCCTTTCCGCTCCCCTGCTACGCCGGCGGGATCGATGACGAAAAACAGGGCCCGGCCATCAAGTCGGGAAAAATGTTCGGCGGCATCGTCGTCCATCTCCAGAAACTGGCCTCTTCCGGGGACGTCCGGATTCTGATCGACCTGACTCCGCTTGCGACCAATGGCGCACCGGTTTGCCAGAAACCATCCGGCAAAATGGTTTCGGTTCTCGCTGGAAAAGGCTTCAGCCATCATCGCGAACACAGCGCCTTCGTGGTGATCCCGGACCCGTCCGACCCTCTCCCCCGGAACCTGACCGTAGGCGACTGTCTGACGGTCGACGGGAACGATGTGGACCGGGTGTCCCGCACCACCCCGCAGTCCGAGGACAGCATCCAGATCGTTCCTTCCCTCGTCAAAAAGGACAGGGGCGTCCAGGTCGTCCGGGCATTTTTCCTGAAGCTGTGGCCGGAAACCCCTTCCCCGTCCCAGGAAGCCCACACCGGAAACCTTCTTCCCAAAGTCATGCCCTCCTTCTTCCCTGCAGCCAAGCACCAGAAAGCCTGACCGGATGGAAGATGGTTCCCGGACCATCCTCCATCCGGCTCTCACCCTTCTCCCATCCCGACATCTTCGCAGGACTCTCCGGACATCCCCTTGTCAGACTCCCTCTTCCGGGACGTGATCCCCGCCAAACAGAAGCGTGACATCCGCAAACGAAAATTTGCGGACGAGGGGACTAGTCTGAAGAGATGAAAAGAAGCGGTTTCGAGTCGCAAGCCGCCGCAACAAACGACGCAGAGACGACAAAAAACCTTACAAGAGGCGTTTCCCATGGTCCTCCCGGAAATTTGCCGGAGTCGCAGGAAGTCCCTGTCCCCGGCGGAATGTATCTCCAGCTTTCTCCCCTTCGCCCTGGATTTTTTCCTGGCGTTTGCGGTTTCTTTTTCCCTCAATCCACCCATCGCGGAGGCCGCCGGAAAACTCGGCGGAATCCTCGTTCACATCGAGCCTTCGGGACTCTCTTCCGGAGACCTCCGCCTCCTGATCGACCGGGTACCCCTGACTGCCCATGGAACTCCCCTCTGCCGGAAGCCTTCGGGAAAGCTCTTTTCGGTTCTGGCGGGGAACAAGGTCCGTCGGCATCGCGAACACAGCACGTTCGTGGTCATTCCCGAACGCTCCGATCCCTTGCCGGAGATCCTGGCTGTCGGGGACTGCCTGACCATCGACGGAAGACGAAACGGAGCACGCCTTCACCGAAACAAGAACGCCATAAGAATCGTTTCTTCGCTTTCCGGACGAAGAAAAAGCACGCCTTCCATCCGGGCATTCTCCTTGCGGCTCTGGCCGGAAGAGGACTCCTCGTCCTCCTCTCGCCCTCCCCGGAACATCGAAATCCTCCCCGGACGGGAGACTCCCGTATTTCCCGGAACGACGAACCCGGATTTTTCCATTCCCGTTCCGGAGAGATGACGTCTCTCCGGGTGAACGCATGGACGGTCGACAGACAGTCCGACAAGAGAATGGGGCCCGATTGCTCCCTTAACCGCATCTTAAACCGGGCTTCATCTGGCAATGAGAGTATACGTCCACCTCTTCCCGGGTGGTTGCTGAACAAGACCCAAAACGGACAGAGCGTGAAAAATCCCGGCCACAGCAATGCAAAACGACGCACGCGGGAGGAAGTCGTCCCGGTATCCGAAAAATTCGTGTTCGATTTGGCCACTTGACCGATTGTTCCCGGAAAGGGAGCGCGGTATTGTCAGAGGATTCCCGCAATACCGCGGGAAAGAAGAGTCCATAAAGGAGTGCTGATTGCCATGAACACACGGTTTTCCGGATGTCGAACAGTTCTTTACCGCGGGATCGTCCGCCCCATGTCCCGACTTTTGCTGGGGATCTTTCTGGCAATGACCGGACAATTCTCCGTCCCTTGTTTTGCCGGAGGAACGGGCGACGACAAACACGCCGCCCTTCACACGGGAAGCATTTTCGCCGGGCTTGTCGTCCATATCCAGAGGTGGAAAGACTCACAAAGCATCCGCATTCTCCTCGACCGGGTTCCCCTGACGGCAAAGGGACGTCCCCGCTGTCGAAGACCGACGGGAGAGCGAATCTCTGTGATCGCCGGGAAAACCGTCTCCCGCCGGAAACAACCGAGCGCGTTCGTGGTGATGCCGTCCCAGGCGGATCCTCTTCCCCGACATCTCTCCGTCGGAGACTGTCTGACGGTCGATGGAAACGACGTGGACCGGATCGCTTCCGCTCCCTCGTCGTCCGAGAACAGCATCCGGATCGTACGGTCGCTCAATGAACGAAAATCGGGGATCCGGATCGTTCGAGGGTTCTTCTTTCGACGCTGGCATGTGGACGGTTTTCCGGAAAGTTTACCGGAAAACACCTCCGGCAAAAATGACAAAAATGTTTTTCTGAACACACAAAAATGGAAACCGAGAAACAATTCCGGACCAAAAACAGTGAGCCTCGTTCACGCAAGTATTAATTAAAAAATGATAATAAATAAAAGGCACAAAAAGTGCTTAAGTAATTCATCGTATCAAGAGAAACCCAGTCGACGTTCCACGAAGCATGAAGCAGGTAAAAACAATGTCCTTTTTTGACAAAATTGTGAAAAATCTTCTCCCCGCCAGCCTTTTCATCGGAGTCAGCACAATGATTCCGGTACAGGCGTTCGCAGGAGGAGTCAGCGAAGAAGAACGATACGGACTCTCCGGAAAAACCGGAAAAGTCTTTAACGGTATCGTCGTGCATATTCAAAAGGTCGCGTTTTCGGGATCCACGAAGCTCTTGGTGGACACCGTTCCGACCGACAGGTCCGGTCGCCCCCTGTGCACGAAACCCACCGGCCGGCTCGTGGGTGTTCTCTCCGGTCAGAACCTGCGGAAGCCCCGTTCCTCGGGCTCTCTTGTCGTAACGGGAGCCCCGGAAAAAAAGACCGATCCCAAAGTGTCCGTCGGGGACTGCGTATCGGTTCGGGGGTTCTCCATCACCCGGTTGGGTCATGGGACAAGATCCATCGAAGACCGCATCCGCATTGTCCCTTCGCTCGAAAGAAGCGCCAGGTCCATCAGGATGATCCAGGCCGATGTGTTCCGGCTCTGGCCGGAACCGACTTCTCAGGAGGCTCACCAGAAATTCTCCTACCCTCCATCCTCTCCCCATCGTCCGCAATCTCCCGTTCCCAAAAAGGCCTGATGTCCTGCAAGGACGGAACACTCCACTCCGTCCCCTGACGTCTTCGTTCTCCGGGAGCCCGCAAAACGGGCTCCTTCTTTTTTGCCCTCTTCGCGAAAATCCGGTATTCGATCGACCTTCCCTCGGTCTCGCAGGAGATCGGCCATCCGGCCAATTGTTTTACCCCGCCGTTTCGTCCCTATACTGTATCGTCTTTCGCAAGTCCTTATTCTCTGGAACCGGTCCATAGCGGTTTGTTCCGTACAAAACGAGGTTTTGATGAAGAAAAAGAATCTTCTGGACTCCAAGGTGATCCTGGAAGCCTCCCGTCAGGCTCTGATCATGCTGAACCCTTTCAAACTGGTACGAAATCCCGTCATGTTCGTCGTGGAGATCGGTAGCGTCATCACGACGGCGATCACCCTCTACTCCCTGATCCATCCCGACGGAGAGTTTCTTTTCACGGCGACGATCTCCGTCTGGCTCTGGCTCACGATCGGGTTCGCCAACTTCGCCGAAGCTCTGGCGGAAATCCAGGGGCGGGCCCAGGCCGAAAGCCTCCGGGCGACCCGGGCCGACACCCAGGCGCGACTGGTCGTTCCCGAGGGCATCCGCACCGTCCCCGGAAACACGCTGAAAAAAGGAGACCAGTTCCTCGTAGAGGCCGGAGAGATCCTGCCTACGGACGGAGAGATCCTGGAAGGGGTGGCCAGCATCGATGAATCGGCCATTACCGGAGAGTCCGCCCCCGTCATACGCGAAGCCGGAGGAGACCGCTCCGGCGTGACCGGCGGCACCCGGATTCTGGCTGGGTCCCTTCGCGTCGGGGTCACCAACAATCCGGGAGAGACCTTTCTGGACCGGATGATCTCTCTGGTCGAAGGCGCAACACGCCAGAAAACGCCAAACGAGATCGCACTGACCATTCTTCTGGTGGGTCTCACGATCATCTTTCTCGTTGTCGTGGCCTCCATTCCGGCCTTCTCCTCCTATGAGGGAGTCCTGTCTTCTCCGACGGTCCTGATCGCCCTTCTCGTCTGCCTGATTCCGACGACCATTGCCGGTCTTCTTCCGGCCATCGGGATCGCAGGTATCGACCGGGCTTTTCGGGCCAACGTCATCGCCAAATCCGGCAAAGCCGTCGAGGTCGCCGGAGATATCGACATCCTGCTTCTGGACAAAACCGGAACGATCACCTTCGGCAATCGACAGGCGGTCCAGCTTCTTCCCGCAAAAGGGGTCTCCGACGAAGAAATGGCGTTTTCGAGCTGGCTTTCGTCGCTCTCCGACGATACGCCGGAAGGGAAAAGCATTGTCGGACTCGCGGCTTCACAGCTGTCATCCCCTGTGGCCCCTCAAGGACTTCGTCCCATACCGTTCACCCCGGAAACCCGGATGAGCGGGGTCGACGGACCGGAAGGGGAAATCCGCAAGGGAGCCGAAGACGCTGTCCGGGCGTATACGGGATCGGCCTTTCCCGCGGGGATATCGGAAATCATCGCCGAAATCGCCGGATCGGGAGGAACGCCTCTCGTGGTGGCCCGCAACAAGACGATCATGGGTGTCATTCATCTGAAGGACGTCATCAAGCCCGGTCTGAAGGAGCGTTTCGAACGGCTCCGGAAAATGGGCGTCTCGACCGTCATGGTCACGGGAGACAACCCGCTGACTGCCCGGGCCATCGCCCAGGAAGCCGGTCTGGACGACTTTTTCGCCCAGGCGAAACCCGAAGACAAGATGCAGCTGATCAAGAAGGAACAGGAAAAGGGTCGTCTGGTGGCCATGACCGGAGACGGCACCAACGACGCGCCTTCCCTGGCCCAGGCCGACGTCGCCCTGGCCATGAATTCGGGGACGCAAGCCGCCAAGGAAGCGGGGAACATGGTGGATCTCGATTCCGACCCGACCAAGATCATCGAGGTGGTCGAAATCGGCAAGCAGCTCCTCATGACGAGAGGGGCGCTCACGACCTTTTCCATCGCCAACGACGTCGCAAAATACTTCGCCATTCTTCCGGCCATGTTCGTCGTGTCCTACCCGCAGCTCGGAGTGCTGAACGTCATGAAACTCGCCACGCCTGTTTCGGCCGTCACGAGCGCCATCATCTTCAACGCGCTCATCATACCGGCCCTGATCCCGCTGGCCCTCAAGGGCATCCGCTACCGGCCGGTCGGGGCTTCGGCTCTGCTGAGAAGGAATCTCTTGATCTACGGTCTCGGGGGAATCGCGGTTCCCTTCGTCGGGATCAAACTGATCGATATGATCCTGGTGCTTTTGCACTTCACCTGACGGGAGGGAAAAAATGGGGCATTACCTGTTGATGTTGGGTCTGGGGGTCGGAACGTTCGTCGTCCTCCGGATGTATGTGGTGTTTCTCGGACGACTCTGAAGACCGTCGTCCGGGTCGTCGAACCCGAGGAGCAAAACAATCATGATGACGTGGATCTTTCTGGGAATCGTAGTTCTTGTGCTTTGCATCTACCTTTTTGGAATGCTGATTATCGCGGAGAAGTTCTGACATGATCGCTAACGACTGGATTCAGATTCTGGTGTCCCTGGGACTGATCGTCCTCATCGCGCCCCTCGTGGGCCGCTATCTGGCCTGGATTTACCAGAGCCCCCACCTTTCTCTCGAGAAAGGAATCTATCGGTTGCTCGGCCTGGATGCCGACCGGGAAATGGGGTGGAAGGAATACGCCGCCGTCCTGGTCGTTTCGAACGGTGTCTTCTTTGTGGCCGGCTATCTGGTTCTCTGGGCCCAGGGGATCCTTCCCCTCAACCCCCGGCACCTGCCTCCGCTGAGCCCGGAAGTCGCTTTCAACACGGCGGCGAGCTTCGTCACCAACACGAACTGGCAAGCCTACGCGGGCGAGGCCCAGCTATCGAACCTCACCCAGATGCTGGCGATCACTTTCCTGATGTTCGTCGGAGCGAACACGGGTCTAGCGAGCCTGGTTGCGATCATCCGGGGATTCGTCCGGGAGGGGAGCGCGACCATCGGAAACTTCTGGGCGGATTTTTTCCGGTTTTTTCTGCGGGCGTTCCTGCCGGCCTGCGTTCTGATGGCGCTCGTTCACGTGGAACAGGGATCTCCCCAGACCCTGTCGTCCTCGGTCACAGCGAAGACCATCGAAGGCGCCCCCCAGACCCTGATCGTCGGTCCGGTCGCGTCTCTCGAATCGCTCAAGCATCTGGGAACGAACGGGGGAGGATTCTATAACGCCAACGGCGCCCACCCCTACGAAAATCCGACGCCCCTCACCAATACCCTGGAGTTTCTGGAAATGGGGGTCTTCACCTTCTCCCTGCCCTTCTTCTTCGGACGCATGATCGGTCGCCCGCGACAGGGACAGGTGTTCTTTGCCGTCATCTTCGCCCTTTACGTGGCGGGACTCGGCCTCATCGAATATTCCGAAAAAATGCCCAACCCTCTCCTGGCGTCCGCCTCCGTCATGCAAAAAACCACGCCTCTTCAGGACGGAGGCAACATGGAAGGCAAAGAGACCCGTTTCGGCACCACGCAGACCAGCCTGTTCTCGAACACGACCATCGCCGCCACGACCGGCGCGGTCGACGGCGCCATGGACAGCATGAATCCGCTCGCGGTCCTCGTCTACCTGGTCCATATGTTCCTGAACGAAGAACCGGGCGGAAAGGGGGTCGGGTTCGCCGGACTCCTGAAGGAAGCCATCCTGGCCATCTTCCTGGCCGGACTCATGGTCGGCCGGACCCCGGAGTTTCTCGGAAAGAAGATCGAGTCCCGGGAAATCAAGCTGGCCGCTCTTTCCCTGCTGGTCACGCCGATCCTCGTCCTCTGGCTTTCCGGTCTTTCTCTCGTCCTTCCGGCGGGTAAGAGCTCGATCGACAATCCGGGTCCCCACGGATTCATGGAGGTTCTCTACGCTTTCGCCTCCGGGAACGCCAACAACGGATCCGCCATGGCGGGCCTCAACGTCTCGACTCCCTATTACGCGATCTCGATCGGGCTTGAGATGCTTCTCGGCCGATTTCTCCCCCTGCTCCCACTTCTGGCTCTCGCGGGATCCCTGGCCCGGAAGAAAACCCTGCCGGAAAACGCCGGCACGTTCCGGACGGACACGCCCCTTTTCATTCTCCTGCTGCTCGGGTTCATGGTCCTTTTCGCCGCGCTGACGTTCTTTCCGCCCCTGATTCTGGGGCCCATCCTGGAACATCTGTCGATGCTCCACCAAATCGCCTTCTAGGAGACCGGCGACGTGAACGAAAACCCCAACGTCCCCAACGGACACAAAGGAGTGTCATGAAAATCGTCCGACAATCCCTGATGGCCACCCTGTTCCTGATGATCGTCTGCGGGGTGGTGTATCCTCTTGTCGTCACCGGCATCGCACGGCTTCTGTTTCCCGAACAGGCCGCGGGCAGTCTTCTCAAAGCCCGAAACGGCACCATCACCGGGTCCTGGCTGATTGCCCAGGGGTTCCAGGCGCCGGGCTATTTTCACCCACGCCCGTCCGCGTCCCTGACGCCGGACGGATCGGGATCTCTTCCCTATGACGCGGCCTTTTCCTCCCCGTCCAATGTCGGGCCCGACACCAAGCAGGAAACCAAGAACGTGACCGACGCCGCCAACGCCTACCGGCAGGAAAACCGTCTGCCGGCCGGATCGTCCGTCCCCATCGATGCGGTCACGGCGTCGGGATCGGGGCTCGATCCCGACATCAGCCTTGCAAACGCCCTTCTTCAGGCACCACGGGTCGCCGAAGCCCGCAAAATCGATCCGTCGGTCGTCCGCTCCCTGATCGAGCGGATCAAGGACAACCCCCAGTTCGGTTTTCTGGGGACGACACGGGTCAACGTCCTTCGCCTCAATCTGGCGCTGGACAAGATCGCGCCGAAATCATCCGCAAAACCGTGATTCGCAAGCGGGCAAACAGAACTTGACACCTTCCGGCTCGGGCCGGAGGACCGGCAGGTCCGAAAATCTTCTTTGACAAACAGAAAGGCAGGTCCCCGTTTCGATGAAACACATTCCGGGCACATCCGGTGCCAACCGCTTCACCCTGTTTCTGGCAGCCGCCATGCTCCTTGTCTTTTCTCCTGTGACGCCGTCCATGGCCGATCCGTCCTCCACAGGCGCATCCGGCGGGACCACCACCCAAACGGGCTCGGGAAATTCGTCCTCCGGAAACGCTTCGTCCCCCTCGAATCCTCCAGCTCCCGTGGCGGACAATCCGACAGCGGCTGCGCCTGCAGCGACACCCGCTCCGGCGACCACGCCGACGCCGCTTCCGGATATGCTGATTCCCTCGGCGAACATCCATTTCAAGGGATTCATCGACGCCTACGCCCAATACAATCCCACCAATGCCAGCTATTCGAACTTCCGGGCCTACGACTTCGGCGCCAATTCCTTCAACATCAACATGGCCCAGCTGAAATTCTGGCGGCCCGACGACGACGGCATCGGGTTCGTGCTCCGGACCGACTTCGGTCCCGGCGCCATGGCCAGCGGCCAGAACTTTTATCCGGGGTTCTTCGGAACGCGCGGCACCTCGAACGGCTCCACCGGAACCATGCCCTGGTCGATGTTCTGGCTGGAGGAAGCTTATATCAACTTCTGGATTCCGGATACCAACAAGGAACTCGAAATGGACGGCGGGCAATACCAGACGCTGGCGAACTTCGAAGTCATTCAGCCCACCGGTAACTGGATGGCCTCCCTGGGATACACCTTCTTTCTGGGGCCCTATACCCACACCGGCGTACGGTTCCACTACGCCCCCAACGGGAGCAACAACATCTATTTCGGGGTGAACAACGGGTGGAACACGAGCTTCCAGAACGACCAGGGGAGCGGCTTCCAGGATTTTGAACTGGCGTATGTCGGAAACCCCGTTTCCTGGCTGAATCTGAACTTCACAGGTCTTTTTGGCCCCCAGATCCGGAACAACTACCCGGGGGGCTTTCCCCTTTTCGTCAACAACGTCACAGGCAACCCCGACGCCAACGTTCCCACCTGGCGAAACTACGGCGCCTTTGTCGTGGAGATCGGTCCCATCGATCATCTCTGGTTCGTGACCGACGAATCCTACGGCTGGCAAGCCCAGGGGGCCTATAGTTCTCCCAACGCAGGAGGAGTCCCCATCGGTCCGGCCACCTGGTATTCGAGCGAAAATTTTGTCCGTTACGACATCAACGACACGATGGACGTGGTGGCGCGCTATGAAGTCTACTACGACCTGAACGGCTTCATGACCGGAACCGGTCTTCCCACGGCGATCAACGACGAATCGATCGATTTTCAGTGGAATTTCCTGCCCAACGTCATGAGCCGCATCGAATACCGCCACGACAACGCCAACCAGGCACTCTATAATTCCAGTACCAACAGTCTTGGAACGGTCACAGGTGCCTCGAACGTCGGCAACCACGGTCCGGCCATTTTCAGCATGGACACCATTGACCTGGAGCTGACCTACATGTTTTGACCAGAAAACGGACCCGGCGGGGTGTCCTCCAGGAAAAAAATGGGTATACTGGAGGCTGCCCGCCGGGTTCAATGACCAGGCTTTCATCCAAGGAGGTGACGTTTGGCCCTATTCCGCCTGTATCACGGAACGAGAAAAACCATCACCCGATTTCGGGAAACCGTCCTCCAGCGAGTGGTGGGCGTCGGAGCTCTCTTCTCTTCCGGTTACGGCGACGTGGGGTC
>JAKAYA010000066.1 GCA_021826965.1 Nitrospirota bacterium | reverse complement strand
CTTCGGTCGGTTTCAGTTTGAGGTTGATCGCTATTTTCATATACGATATTCTAAACTTGAAGTTTAATTTTGTCAACACTTCCAGGAGAGAGGAGAAGGCGCATTCCTCCCCGCCCTGAAGGGCGAGGTTTCCAGTGCGCGCCAAGGATGAATATCACACTCCTCGCAGTCCGTTCCCTGGTCCGAAATCCGTTCCGGACAATCCTGACGATGCTGGGAATCGTGATCGGAACCGCTGCCGTCATTCTCCTGGTTTCTCTCGGAATGGGCGCCCGTCATCTGGTTCTGGACAGCATCAACAATCTGGGGCCGAATCTTCTCATCGTCATCCCGGGTTCCGTGACCGACTCCGGGGCCCAGGTGGGGGGAGGGACGGATACGACGCTGACTCTGGACGACGCCCGGGCGATCCGGGAAGGATGTCCTTCTGTCCTGGAAGACTCCGCGGCACTTCGGACGGCAGGACAGGTTCTGTCCGGGGCGTCCAATTGGTCCACGGTGATTCTGGGAACGGAGTCGACCTATCTTGCCGTTCGAAACTGGGAGCTGTCCCGGGGGGCGTTCTTTACCGAGAAAGATGTGGTGTCGATGAACCGGGTCGCCATCCTGGGACGAAAGGTGGTACGCCGGCTCTTCGGGTACGCTGATCCGGTGGGACGGTGGGTCCAGATCAATCACTCTCCGTTTCGGGTGATCGGAATCCTGAGTCCCAAGGGACAATCCCCGATGGGAATGGATCAGGACGACATGGTGGTTGTTCCGATCACGACGCTCCAGACCCAGATCATGGGCGTCACCTATGTCGGCGTGATTCTGGCGAACGCGGTTTCGACCGACGGAATCGAGACCGCAAAACAGGAAATCTCCCGCCTTCTGCGCATCCGACACCACATTCCTCCCGGCGGGCGCCCGGATTTTTCGGTCAACCCGATGAGCGACATTACACGAACGGCCAGCCGCATGTCGCTCATCCTGACGGTGCTTCTGGCAGCCATCGCCTCCATTTCCCTTCTGGTGGGGGGGATCGGCATCATGAACATCATGCTGGTGTCCGTTCGCGAAAGGACGCGAGAAATCGGGATCCGCATGGCGATAGGGGCCAGGCCGGGGGACATCGTGACCCAGTTTCTGGTGGAAAGCGCGGTATTGTCGCTTCTGGGGGGATTGACCGGTCTCTCTCTCGGAGCGGGAGGTATTTTTCTTGTCCGGGAGCTGGTTGGCTGGCCGGCGCCTTATCCGGTGGGATTCATGTCCGCAACGTTGTTTTTTTCCGCAGGAATTGGCGTCGTGTTCGGCCTGTATCCGGCCATCATGGCTTCCCGCCTGGACCCGATGGTGGCTTTGCGGTATGAATGAGACGATGGCGGGGGCAGAGGAATGAGGAGAGTGTCAGGAAGAAAAAAATGGCTGGCGATCGGGGTTTTCCTGGTGGCCGTCATCTCCGTCTGGGGATTTCGGCATCGGGGAAAAACGGAGGTTCTGGAGCGGGATTTTGTGACACGGCCGGTTCTTCTTGGGGATCTTGAACGGAAGGTGACCGCCACCGGGCGGATCAAGGCCATGAAGACCGTGCATGTGGGCGCCCAGGTGAGTGGCATCATCACCGACGTCCGTGCTGAGTTCAACAGCCGTGTTCATCGCGGGGACGTCCTGGCCCAGATCGACCCGGCGATCTATCGGGCGCAGGTTCTGGAGGCCCGTTCCAACCTGAAGAAAATCCGGACCCAGATTGTCCTGGATCGGCTGGCCTTGAAAAGGGACCGCGATCTTCTCGAAAAACACATCATTGCCCAGAACGTGTTCGATCAGGACCAGGGGAAGCTGTCGATGGATAAGGCTAACGAAGACGAGCTGGTCGCAGGCCTGGCCCTGGCAAACGCCAATCTCCGTTATACGACGATTCGGGCCCCGATCGACGGGATCGTCATTTCCCGTCAGGTGCAGGTGGGGCAGACTGTGACCGCCGCCTTCAAGACTCCACGTCTGTTCACGATTGCCCAGGACCTGTCGGAAATGCGTCTGGACACGCGGGTGTCGGAATCCGACATCGGCGATGTCCGGGAGGGGCAGAGGGTGACGTTCCGCGTTCCGGCCTATCCGGACAGAGTCTTTTCCGGGCAGGTCATCATGGTGCGCGTTCATCCGAAAACAGTTTCCCATGTCGTGACCTACGACGTGGTCTCCCGGGTTTCCAACCCCGACCTGTCCCTGAAGCCCGGTATGACGGCTCTGGTGACCCTGCACGTAGGGACGCTTCGGCACGTCCTCCTGATACCGAACGGGGCCATGGTTTTTCGTCCGTCGGAACGGTTCCTGAAATCCATCGACATGGCCGCCTATCGGCACAAGACCCTGGTGTTCAAGATCGAAGACAACCGGATCGTCCCTGTGCCGATCGTGGCCGGCGCCACAGACGGGCGGATGTCGGTGGCCTTGTCCGGGGCCCTGCGTCCCGGGGATCGTGTGATCGTCCGGGACCGACTGGGCCAAGACAGGAAAAGCCACGGAGGATTCATGTAAGATCTGGCCTTTTGCCGTTCGGTCCGTCGGGAGGAAGTCCGGGTGGAGGACAGTCAAGTTTTGCGTCTTTCGGACCGAAAAAAGATAAGGGTTTTCGGACGGAAACGGTCGGAAAGGAAGGGGAATTGTCAGAGAGCATCCTGTCCCAGGAAGAAGTCAACGCTCTTCTCCGGGGATTGTCGGAAGGAGAAATCGAAACACAGGCCAAGGCTGCCGATTCGGGAGAGCCGGTCAAGCAATACAACCTGGCCAGCCAGGAGCGGGTGATCCGCGGTCGCATGCCCACGCTGGAAATCATCAACGAACGTTTCGCCCGGTTTTTTCAGGTCACCCTGTCCGCCACTCTCCGGAAGACTGTCGAGTTTTCGCCCCAGGGGATCGAAATGGTGAAGTTCGGGGATTTCGTCAAGAAGATTCCCATGCCTTCGAATATCAACATTCTGCGCCTCGAATCCTTGCGAAGAAATATCCTTCTGATCATCGATGCCCGGATGGTCTACCTCCTGGTCGATCACATGTTCGGCGGAAGCGGTCGTGGACATGTCAAGATCGAAGGTCGGGACTTTTCTCCCATCGAAGCGCGTATTTCGCGAAACGTCATGGACCTGGCCATCGGGGACTTCGAAAAGGCCTGGGCTCCCGTTCATTCCATGCCGGTCACCTATATCCGCTCCGAGATCAACCCGCAGTTTGCGGCGATCGTCGCTCCGACCGAGATGGTGGTCACGATGGCCTATCGTCTGGAAATAGACGGCCAGGGGAGGACCATCTATATTTGCATCCCTTATTCGACGATCGAGCCGATCAAGGAAAAACTCTATACCGGTTTTCAAAGCGATCAGTATGAGGTGGACAGCCGCTGGATCAACCGTCTTCAGGAGCGGGTGGAAGAAGCGCCGATCGAAATCGAAGCGTTTATCGGCGAATCCCATTTTACACTCCGGGACATTCTGGGATGGAAGACCGGAGATGTTTTCTCCCTGAACCGGTATGTCACCGAACCGGTGGAGGTTCGGGTTGAAGGGATCGTCCGGTTCCTCGCGCGTCCAGGGATCTTTCGCCATCATCGGGCCATCCGCATCGATCGGAGAGTCCCGCCTCCTACACGTTACGAAGAAGAAGGCGGCGGTTCCCTTTCCTGAGTTACCCGTTTCTCGCCATATCTCCCCTCATTTTTTGCGTCCTTATTCTTTTTCCGAAGGAGGCCAGTTTTTGATGATCCTCCCGCTTCGGGGGATTGTCTGAAAGACCGTTCTCGGGCATCATGGAGGAGGGAATAGAAGCTGTTCTTGGAGATCCGCCTTTCCGGGCAGATCCTTTCGCCCTTCAGAATCCAACCAGAGAGCGCCGATGAAAGATAACAGCAAAGTCATTGCGGAACTGACAGCTTTTTTCGCGATCAGCCGGGAATTGGCCAGCTCTCCGGATCTGGACGGAGCCCTGAAGCGGATTCTGGAAATCATGGACCATCAGCTGGGATTGCATCGGAGCTCGATCCTTTTGATCGAAAGCGATTCGGACGAGCTCCGGACGGAAATCGCCCACGGCCTTTCGGAAGAAGAGATTCGGAAAGGGCGGTTCAAGGAAGGCGAGGGGATCACCGGATCGGTGCTGAAGACCGGAGATCCCATCGTGGTTCCCGACATCTCCCGCGAACCCCGGTTTCTGAACAGGACGGGGTCCCGTCCCGAGAGGAATTCCCGTGGAAAGCTGGCGTTCCTTGCGGTGCCCCTGACCTTTCAGGCGCGCAAGGTCGGGGTGTTGTCGGCCGACTGCTCGATCGGTCCGGAAGGTGGCGACCTGGAGGAAGAACTTCGGGTTCTGACGACGATCAGCTCCATCATTGCCCAGGCGGTCGTCCTCCGGAAACAGTTCATGGAAGAACGGAAAAAACTGGAAGAACGCGCCATCCGGCTCGAACATCATTTAAAGGACCGGTATTCGATCGAAGGATGGATTGGCCGAAGCCGGATCATGCAGCAGATTTCGGAATCCATCCATCTCGTGGCCAAGAGCCGGGCCACGGTCCTGATCATGGGAGAGAGCGGAACCGGAAAAGAGGTGGTAGCGAAAGCGATCCATTTCAACAGTCCCCGTAACCGCAAGCCCTTCATCCAGATCAACTGCGCCGCTATTCCTGAGTCCCTTCTTGAGTCCGAGCTCTTCGGGCATGAGAAAGGGGCTTTTACCGGTGCTCATGTTTCACGTCCTGGGAAATTCGAGCAGGCTCATGAAGGGACGATTTTTCTGGACGAGGTGGGGGAAATCACCCCGGCCGTTCAGGTGAAGCTCCTGAGGGTTCTCCAGGAACGGGTCGTCGAACGGGTGGGGGGATCACGGACCATCCCGGTGGATGTTCGTATCATCGCCGCGACCAACCGGAATCTCGAAGAAGCCATCCGAAAAAATCAGTTCCGCGAAGACCTGTATTATCGTCTCAACGTTGTGCCGATTTATTTGCCTCCCCTCCGTCAGCGCAAAGAAGACATTCCGCTTTTGATCAACCACTTTCTGGGACGGTTCAATCAGGAAAACGCCCGGTCCGTCTCAATCTCACCCGGAGCGATCTCGGCCATGATCGAACACGAATGGCCCGGAAATGTCCGGGAACTCGAAAATACGGTGGAAAGACTGGTGGTCATGTCCCAGAGCGATGTCATCGATGATTCGTATGTCGGACGCACCCTTGCCTTGTTTCCGTCCAGCCTGTCACGGGGAGAGAGGGAGAGCCAGGTCGCTGCCATTTCCTCTGAGAGAGGGAACGTTTTTTCCCGGGAAGGGGAACCCCTCCTGCTTCCGGAAGCTGTTTCCGAGCTTGAAAGGGCGAAAATCCTTGATGTGCTCGATCGCACGGGATGGATCAAGACGCGTGCGGCCGCCCTTCTCGGAATCACTCCACGCCAGCTGGGATACCGCATGATGAAGTACGGCATCGACCCGACTCCCCCGTATATGAAAGGAAACTCCACCTGAGAGGTGTTTCTTTTAGGTAAGCGGAGGGAGATCTTTCAATGACGAATCACCATAAAACTTTGTCTGTTTGCGTGTAAGGCTTTCTATTCTCTGGTTTAAGAACTTATCCGCAGAGGAATCCAACCTTTCGAAAACAGATGATGGCGGCCTTCAGATACCAGATAGATAAAGAAGCGCGGAAAAGATCGCAGAGGTTTCTTCGAATCACACCAAGATCTTCCGGACGGTCTTGCTCCCGACTCCCAACAAGCGGGCAATGACTTTCTTCATCTTTCCGGCCTTGAATATTTCGACAATCCGCTTATGGAGCGATTCCTCGATCACGACCTCCCCCTCCCCATGCGTTGCATCAGGAAGAAGATTCTTCAGTCCTCCGGAAATCGTCTCCAAAACCCCATGCTTTTTTCCTCCCCAGGGGGCCCCTGTTTCATTTCCTGCCTGTGGATATTTGAAGACCAATTGCCTATTGGGCAGGGACCAGAAATTCAAGCAGCACATGGACTCAATAGAGTTATTGTGTTACAATAAGAAAAAGAACCTTTCCCTCAACCTTAAAATATTTTTTGGATGTTTTTTCATTTAAAAGGGGGTCATCATGTTTCGAGGGTTGAAGTGTTCTCCGGGATTTTTCATGGTACTTGCATTGTGTGGCGTAACCCTGTTTGAGGGGGGGTGCGCAAGCACAGGAATTCGTCCGGACAAGACAATTACCCGGGCCCAGATGGAAGTCGAACAGGCCGATCGGGAAGGCAGCCGAAATTATGATGCGTTCGATCTGATCGAAGCTCAGACAAAACTGAAAAGTGCAAAAGAAAAGATGAAACAGGGCGATTACAAGAGTGCACGGTTTTTGGCACAGGAAGCTCATGTCGATGCAGAACTCGCGTTGGCGAAAACACAAACCGCCAAGTCGAAAGAGGCGGAGACCCAGTTGAAAAAAAGCCTCCAGTCCCTGCAGAACGAGATCGACAGAAAAGAGAATTCTTCGTCGGGGTTTTCTCCCGTGGAGCCAACGGATATGCCGAACTGAATTCCTGCATTTGAGAAGGAGGAGTGATCAAGATGAAACAGCCAGTCCGGTTTGGCAGCTTTGCCCTGTCCATTTTCGCCATTTCGTATTTGTCCGGTTGCGCTGGGGTTCCTCCGCATAACTCCCGTCTGGAAAGCGCCCAAGCCGAATACGAAACAGTCCGACATGATAGCGGTGTGATGCAATCCGCACCCGAACAGATCCAGATTGCTTCGACGGAGATACAGAAGGCCGACGGGTTGCTGAAAAGAGGTGCTCCGGAATCGGATATAGACCACTATGCCTACCTCATAAAGAAACATATTGCCATTGCGAAGGAAAAAGCGGAGTCCGACAGGATTCAGGGGGAAATCAAAAAAGCTGGAAGTGCTCGAGATCATTTAAGGCTTGAGGCCAAGAAGGAAAAAATTGCCCGTTTGCGTGCCGAGCTTGCTCATCTCAAAGCCAAACACACAAGCAGGGGATTGGTCCTGACCCTCGGAAATGTCCTTTTCTCGGTCAATAAAGCCTCTCTTAAACC
>JAKAYA010000065.1 GCA_021826965.1 Nitrospirota bacterium | reverse complement strand
ACGAGGAGGTAGAGCGTGCATCCCGCAATCAGCAAATGGACCAGGAAAGGGTGAATTCCGACGGCGATCATCCGGTCCTCCTTCCCCGTAAAAAGCGATCGCCCATTTTTTGGAGGCTCTCCCATGGTTTTCCGGCCGGTTCCGGGTTTCTCGCCAGCCCGTGTGATGATCCGCTGGCGCTAGGGACAGGAGCCTTTTGACGCGGGGAATCCCGTCAGTTCAAGATATCCTTCACCCGCGCGCCGTCCCGAAACTGGATCCCGAAGCTCCACCGCCCCTTCCCAGTAATCGGGATGGCCAGTCAGCTCCTGGTCGTCCATGAGCGGGCGGATCCGCCATGTTTCATGCAAGGAAGCGACCCCGACATCCAGTCGGGAGGGATAACAGATTCCCGTATGGGGACTTTTCCAGTAGGACCGGATCCGGAAAGCGACATCGCCCCGGTCCAGCCAGTCCGTGCGAAATCCTTTCTTTCCGGGGCTCTGGTAGGTTCCACCCTGGAAACGATCCGGTCCGTTCTTTCGCTGCATCTGAAAAGCCATCAGAGTCCGGTTCCCGGAAAAACGGGCACCAAGCCAGATCCATCCCGTCTGGCCATTTCCCAGCAGGGCTCCGGTCCATTCATGATCGAACCAGGCGACTCCGGTCACCGGTTTCCAGTGCACGTTTCCGCCGGGATCCAGGCGACCGACCCGTCCCCTCACCGACAATTTCGGATAACTCAGGTACCAGGCCCAGTCCCGGGTCCCGGGTCCGGTGACGAGCCGTCCTCCGGGACCTTCCCGCAGAGGGGTCCCTTCTCCCCGAAGCGTGAAGTCCAGAAGGTGGTTCCCGATCTGTTCGACCAGTCGCAAGTGAAACACTCCCGGCTTCCCGGGATCCGGGATAACCTCCAGCCGGTCTGGTCCCAGACGGATCCGGAGCGGATCGGTTTTCAGGGAAACCGCCCGCCGGAAAGTCCGCGAAAGGAGCTGGGTCGAACGAAACCGGTGGCGCAACCAATCGGAGTAGGCGCCGTGAAACGACAGGATCCGGGACGGTTCCCAGGGGGAAGGCGGATCTCCGGCCGGGTGATGATAGGACGTGTCGAAACGGAAAAACGTCCCCTCGAACCCGTCTCGCGGGCGCTGGCCGTTTGTGGAGATCCTCCCGGTCAGATACCACCATTCGATCGGATAGGAAGCATGGCTTGTGAAGACTTTCAACGGTTCCACGGGATCATTCGTTTCCGCGGAAATGGTGTTTCGGGGAAAAAGGAGAAGACAGATCGCCAGAAATATCGCAAATATCCGATAAAAAATGACTTTCTCCGACTCACTCATGGAAAGTTCCCCTGTCGATACCGTTTTTCCGTCCGAGGATGAGCGAAGGCAGAAGACTCGACAGCGTCGCGACGACCATCAGGGCAAATGCAAGCAGGAGAATGGTCTTTGCCGGCCACGACCAGAGGATTGTCCAGCCGAAGGCCTGCCGGTTGATGACGTGGACGATGATCCATCCGACACCCGTTCCCAGAACCAGTCCCATCAGAGTTCCGGTCAAGGACATCCAGAGCGCTTCCAGAAGAAGCATTCGCCGGACGTCGGCGGTCGAAAAGCCCATGGCCCGCATCAGGCGAAACTCGTCCGTCCGTTCGACCAGCAGCATAAGAAGAGTATTGCCGACCCCGATCACGGAAACAACCAGACTGATTCCCAGGAGGGCGTAAGTGATCGCGAAAGACTGATGAAAAATTCGCAGAACCCGTTTCTTGAGCTGGGGCTGGGAACGGACGAAAAGACGGGGATGACCGGGCAAGTCGTGCAGAACGGACAGAAGAACCGAATCCGACTGTCCAGGCGATTTCAAAAAAATTGACACGTTCGTCGCGCGGTTCGTTCCGAACAGGGCCGAGAGATCCTTCCAGGGAAACAGAACGATCCCCTGTTCGGAGGAGTAATCGCGATAGATGGCGAGAACCTTCCTCCGGACAGGGCCGTGCGCGGACGGAAGAGTCAGGACGTCTCCCGGGCGTTTGGCGAAGTGGTAGGCGAAGCTTTCGGAGACCAGAACACCTTTCCCCTGGAAAAAGTCCTGCAAGACCGTCTGCGGATGCGACGTCTTCAGGGAAAGCGGAGCCTTCCGGGACAGTTGCTCGAGCTCGGTGAAGCCTTCCCAGACGGCGTGCCCCCGGTAGAGTGCCGGAAAGGATGTGTAACGGGCAAGAAAATCAACCCCGGGAAGATTCCGGATAGCCCGAACGTCGGCGGGATCCAGCCGTTCGCGGCAGACGGCTTCCTGACAGGAGAGCGGCTTGACGTACAGATCCGCCACGAGGTTCCGGGAGATCCAGAGGTTCAGGGTCAATTCGAAGGAATGGACGAGAATGACGATCCCGGTCATCATGGATAATCCGATCATGACGGACGAAATGGCGATCTGGCTTCGGGAGACCCCCGAACGGAAATGAGACAGGGCCAGCATCCCCGGAGCAGAGTCCCTCTCCGAAAGATGGCGGATCTTCTGAATCCCCCGGGAAATCTGTCCGACGACCGCCGGCACCGAGAGGCTGGCGGAAAACACCCAGAGCAGGGCACCGAGGTATCCGAACAGCGGAAATCCGTGGTAGGGCGGAAGTCTCAGGAAGACGAGTCCCGTCAGGAAGGCCAGGATTCCCGTCAAGAGGTTTTTCCCGCGTCGGCTTGTCCGGGTCTGGTCCAGCGTGGTCCGGTGCTGTGAAAAGACGGGCGGAAGCCGGAGCGCTTCCCGCGCGGGAAAATAACTGGAGAAGAGGGAAGCAAGAACCGTCAGAGCCCAGATCTCGAGGTCCTCGGACGATGTCCGGAAGTGAGGCAGAATTCCGACCGGAAGGTAGAGCGTGTCCAGCGTTCGCGCCACAGCACCGATGGTCAGCCGCGACAGGAAATGGCCCCCGACGATTCCCAAAAGGCCGCCCGAAAGACCGATGATCCCGCCCTCCAGCAGAACGATCGCCTGAACTTCGCGCGGTGTCACGCCCAGAAGCCGGAGGGTCGAGAACATCTTTCGCCCCTGAAGAGTCAGAAGGGACAAGGTGTTGTAAATCAGGAACATCCCGACGATCAGAGACACCAGGCTGAGCGCGAACAGGTTCGAACGATACGAGAAAAGAAGACGGGAAAACTCCTTGTGCTTTTCGTGTTCGCTCACGAGAGTCAAAGAGGGAGCCAGTGCCGAGCGGACCTTGGCGACCCAGAACGCTTCGAGAGCGGGGGGAGGGGGAGGGCTCTGCCAGGTGAGATCGATCCGGCTGATTTTCCCCGGAAGACCGAACAGCATCTGGACCCAGGACAGGTCCATGAAAAGGGTGTTGGAAGGGATCAGGGACACCGACTCCGAACGCGGAAGTTCCCCCAGTATCGTCACATCGATCATCCGGGTCCCGTAAAGTACCCGCATCCGGTCTCCCGGGCGAAGGTGCAGACGGGAAAGGCCACCAGGCGGCAGATAGGCTCCTCCCCGGGTGAGTGCGTCGAAAGAGCCTCCCGGGGAAAAATGGTCGGCCGACGCCAGAAAATCCACTCCCCGGATCCAGAAAACGCTTCCTCCGTAGCGGACCGTCCGGCTCAGAAGCGGGGAAAGGGCAAGGGGAGGAGCGGGAGAAAGGCGCTCCAGCCGGTCGAGGACGCGATCGGAAAACAGGACTCCGGCCGGACTCCGGATGGAATAATCGGTTTTTCCCTGGACGTGGGACACCGCGTTCTGAAAGGACAAGAGAGCGCTCTTGTTCGCCAGAAGGACCGCCGAAACCACCGCAGTTCCCGTCGAAACGCCCAAAAGTGTCAAAAGAAACACCCAGCGGTGACGGATGAGCGAGAGGAAGGAAAAACGGAGAAGAAAGAGGAAAGACGACACGGGTCAGGACGTCGCGGCTGTCGGCGCGTCCAGGATTTCCCCGTCCCGGATGTGGAGGATTCGGCTGCCGAAAGAGGCCGCCTCCCGGCTGTGTGTGGACATGAGGATCGTCGGACCGTATTCCCGGTGAAGCCGTCGAAGAAGGGAAAGAACGACGGTCCCGGTCCGGTGGTCGAGGGATCCGGTCGGCTCGTCCGCCAGGATGATCCGGGGGCGATGGACCAGTGCCCGGGCCAGGGCGACCCGTTGCTGTTCGCCTCCCGAGAGTTCGGAAGGGGCGCGATGCTCCATCCCGGAAAGTCCGACCTCCTCCAGCAGACGGCGGACAGCGAAGGGATCCTTTCTGCCCAGAAGACCCAGAGGAAGAAGGATGTTTTCCTGAACGGACAGAGTGGGGAAAAGATTGAAAAACTGGAAGACGAACCCCATCTCCCGACGGCGGATCAGGGTTCTCTCGCGTTCGTCGAGACGGTTCAGGGGACGGTCGCCGAGAAGAATCGTTCCCGTGTCCGGCAGGTCAACGCCTCCCACCAGGTTCAGGAGTGTCGACTTCCCGGATCCCGAATCGCCCATCAGGACCAGCCATTCTCCGCCATGGACATGAAGGGAAGGGATGTGGAGGGCCGGACGATCCTCCTTCCTCCTTCCGCCGTACCATTTTTCAACACCTTCCAGGTGGACCGGGAGGCCGGTTGCGGACGTTTCTCCGCAGGGCAGACTTTCGGTCATCTTGGCAGGATCCGGTCCCGAAAGTATTCGTAGAGCGCGGAGACGTCCTCTTCCCCCCGACCGGAACCGGCGAGTTCCCGGAAATGCCGGCCCAGTTCGAAAGGGAGGGGGGCGGGGATTCTGTTCCTGAGCAGGGTGAGGGAAAGGAGATCCAGGTCCTTGGCCATCAGGTTGGCGGAGAACGCCTTGTCGTAGGAGCGCCGCTCCAGGTTTGACCTCTTGATCTGGTAGAACGGTGTGGCCAGTGGACTTTCCAGAATCATCCCGAGGACCTGACGGGGATCCAGACCGAGGGACTCGCCGACCAGGAGCGTCTGGACAAGGGCCTCGACGTGGGAAGCGAGAAGCAGGTTGATCACGAGCTTGGCCTTCATTCCCGACCCGGTCGGTCCGAAATGAAGGATCTTCTTCCCGAAGAGGGAGAGCACAGGCCTCACGCGCTCCAGTGCGACCCCGTCGCCGCCGGCGAGCAGGAGAAGCTCCCCCTTTTCCGCCGGAACCACGGATCCCGAAACCGGCACGTCCAGATATCCGGCCCCTTTTTCCAGAAGGAAACGGGCCTCATCCTGCGCCTCTTCCGGAGCGACGGTGGACATGTTCACGACCAGAGAAGCGGGGTGAAGGCCGCGGGCAATTCCGTCCGGACCTTCCAGAAGCGCCCGGGAAACAGGCCCGTCTGTCACCATCAGGAAGACCACGTCGGCATTTTCGGCAATTTCGGCCGGTGTGCGGGCGGGACGGAAAAGGGGATGGGACGGAAGGCGTTCTGGCGTGCGGTTGTATCCGGTCACCGGAATACCGTTGTCGAGAAGTCTCCGGACCATGCGGCTTCCCATGCTCCCGAACCCGGCCCACCCGATCCTTGTCGCTGTCATCACACCCCCTTCGCTACGTTCCCGAGACCGGACTCCCGTCCGTTCGTTTTATCCTATAGCGCCGTAAAACTTCGGCCTCCAGGCCGGAGATATAAGGCGCATTCCCTTTCGGTTAAAAATCCAAGTCTAAAGACTCCCGCTCGAGCAGATGAAAAGTCTCAGGAGCGTTCCGCTCATTGACAACGGAAGATATCGGGTTGGAAGGGGAAGTCCCTTCCGTAAAATCCTTAATGCAAAAAATGAGAAACCAGAAAAATCCTTTTGAGATTCGGGCTGGAATCTCTCCGTAAGCCGGTAGAAGCCTCCGGCTTGAGCCGTGAGGAGCAGTCACGTCTGTCTTTCATTCTACCCGGGAAGAGGGCCGGATACGCAACCTCTTCCCTTTCTGAATCCGATTCTTGTTCTCATTGGAGTCAAAACGGACTCGCCTCAAAGAATCCGGGGAAGCAAAAAACGAACGTGATTTTTCCGGAAACCGGAACCATTTTTGACCGGAAAGATCCGTTTGGGGAATTTTGAATGGCGTCTGTCCGATGTTTTCCGTGGCACGCTTCTTGATTGGAAAAAGGCACAAGGAGGAACGTCTGCATGTATGCCCGGAAAGCCACCCTTTTTATCCAGAATTACGGGGAAAACTCCCTGATCACAACCTTTGCCAACAACATCGCGAACTTCGTCGTCTACGGTCTGGGAGGCTTTCTTTTCATTCTGGGCATGGCCCGCGCCGGTTTTGCCATGAAGTCCCACGACGCCGACGGGATCCGCCAGGGAGTCATGACAATTGCGGGCGGCTCCCTTGTCCTCATGTCGAAAGCGATCTGGGACACGCTGACGACATGGGCGGGATTCTGATGGGCGGAGAGCGGATCCCCCGCGGGGTGCTCGCCCCGCCGCAGATCGGATTCATCCGGGTTCCTCTGGATATTCTGCCGTTCCTTCTTCTGTTCGTCGCGGGATTTCTCTTCGGGATCTCCGTCGGCACCCTTCTGGTGTTTCTCGCAATCCTCGCCATTATGGCGGGAATGCTCCGGAAAAAGGGAGACGGCTTCCTGCGCGGATGGGTTCTGTGGCGCATCGCGCCGAAGCACCGGATATGGGGTCCGGCTGTCCGGAAAAAAGGGGGCGGGTTTGACGGGAACATTTGAGAAGGTCCGGCGGAATTCGCCGTCTCCGGCCCGATCCTTCGATCTCTGGGGTGAGGAGGACGGAGCCGTGTACGGAACACGGGACCGTTACGCCCTGCTGTTCCGTTTGTCGGGAGCCAGCCTGTACGTCAAGTCGGACAGCGCGGTCGAACAGGTCTGTCAGGGGCTTCGCGTCCTCCTTCACCACCTTCCCGAGGGATGGGGGCTCCAGTTTCGTGTCCGGACGCGCGTAGGGATTCCGGAGGAGGGAGACGTCGTTGCGCCCGTCTGGTGCGGACAACCTCCCGACCCCTCCGGCCCCGATGATTTCCGGCAAGACCCCGCCGCATGGTACCGGCACGACCGGCAGGTCCATTTCCACAAAAGAACCATGCGCACACGGGAGCTGACCCTGGCGCTGATTTCGTTCCCGGAAAAGGAACAGTCCCGCGTCCGCC
>JAKAYA010000064.1 GCA_021826965.1 Nitrospirota bacterium | reverse complement strand
CTCGAAAAGCGGATCGTCGTCCTCTTGAAAAAACTGGATATGCCCGAGTTCGGCTACATCACTCCGGTCGACTACCGCACACTCGCCAAGGCGGAACTCAAAGACCTCAATTTTGAAAAATCCCGCTACTTCATCGACAAGGAAATCCTTTCTCTCAAGATCTATCGAAGCCACCCCGGATACGTCCTCCGGTCGATCCATGCCGACCTGATCCGCGGGTGGTACCGGATGATCCTCGAAAAAAAGCGCTCCCACAAACATCCGGCACAAGACGACTTCGACCGGGCCATTGCCCAGGCCCAGAGCCGGGTCATCATCCTGCCGATGCGAAACTACCTGGTCGTGTTCATTCTCCAGTCCGAAGGATGCGCCCGCTGGCTGGGCGAGAGTCTTTTCACGCACGCTCCGGTTTCCGGAGAATCCAATCCCGAGTTCGAGCAAGCCCGTGTCATTCTTCACAATGAGCCCTCTTCGATCAGCCTTCTCCACCAGCTCCGCGTCAATCAGAAGAAGCTCGACTCCCGAAACAGGGATGCCGTCCTGCGCGTCTGCAAGACACTGTTCGACCAGATCTGAATTTGTACCGAGGAGTAGAAAAGGGGTCCGGGGCCTATCCGATGACCTCGACCCCAAGCGTCCGGGCCTTCGTACGAAGATCACGGTCCAGCGTCGCAAGAGGGATTCCGTGGCGGAAGGCCAGCTCGAGATAAGCGACGTCGTGGACCGTCAGGTCCAGACGAAGGGCAATCGAAAGAAGAGAGTCCCAGACAAGCCGGTATCCCTCTCCATCGGTCTCAATGGGAAGAGCACGGAGAGTCTCCGACAGGCGAGAACAGTCTTCGGCGTCGATCCTCCCGCGATCTGTGGCGCTTTTCAGGACATTTCCGACCTCAAAAAACCAGAGTGTCGGAACAAGGGCGAAATCGTCGCGAAGCGTCTCCAGAAGGGTCTCGGAAGAACCCGTAGATTCGTCCGGGAAAATCCAGGACATCGTGATCGAACAGTCCAGAACAAAAGGCATCAGCCCTTTCGTCCTTCCCTGACCAGCTCCTGAACCGTGATTTCCCCCAAAGAATGGCTCTTCTGGAACTCTTTCAGATCGACAATCGCTTTATTGATCTTCTCCGTGTTCCGGGACGGGAGGGGAACCAGTTCCGCAACGGGTCTTCCATGCCGCGTGATCACGATCCGTTCCCCTTTTTCCACCTCTTCCAGGAGACGGGAAAGGTGGGTTTTCATTTCGTACGCTCCAACCGTCTTCATCGACATCTCCCGAGTTAGACCAGTTCAGACCCAAACTACCACACACAGAAAAATTGAACAAAACTCTCTTTGCCTGTCTTTCTCAGGGCCATCTTTCCGAACCATCCGATATCCGTCATCTGGAGAGTGCTCGTGAATCTGTTCGGCTCATGCCCGAAGGGCGCCGTGTTAAAAGAGTACTGTCTTGACCGATGTCAAGAGGTCGAGGTCTGAAACACCGGAAGACCTCCTTTTGACGTCTTTTCCCCAAAAATCCACCCACCGCCCACCACCTTATTTGAGGCCATTCTCTGCAATGACAGGGGATAAGGGTAAATCCGCCGGCTGCAAGTCATGGAACACCAGAGGAATTTTTCATCAATAAGGGACCCGGACTCACCCTTATTGGAATTCACCCTTATCTTAGGAATCTGAGAGGTCAATGACTGAAGGAGATCCTCGATCTTTTGCAAATATCCCCCTTCTGAAATTTGCGAAAAGATCACGCAAGAGAGAGCCCGAGAAAAGAGGTCTTCCTCTGACGAGATCCCCCCTATTCCAATCTTAGAAATGGCGACTGAAAGATTGCCCTTGGATGCTATAACGAAATACGTTATAATGCATCATGCTCAGGAGCTTCCGCAACAAAGACATTGAAAAGATCTGGGAAGGGAAAGTCTCTCGAAAATATCCTGTGGAGATTCAACAAAGAGTTCTTCGAAAACTCTTTATGATGGATAAAGCTCAAACCCTTGCGGACTTAAGAATTCCACCGGCAAACCGTCTCGAATCCTTGACGGGAGAAAGAACAGGACAATACAGCATCCGGGTGAACGATCAATGGCGGATTTGTTTTTCCTGGGAGGACGGGAAGGCCGAAAACGTGGAGCTCGTCGATTATCATTAAGGAGGCGCCAGATGGTTGAACTCGAAAACATTCATCCGGGTGAAATTCTGAAAGAAGAATTTTTGGATCCGATGGGAATCAGTCAGAATCGGATCGCTCGCGACATTGGGGTCCCTCCTCGCCGGATCAACGAGATTGTTCTGGGAAAGAGATCTGTTACCACCGATACGGCTCTTCGGTTATCCCGATATTTTGGAACATCAGCAGGATTTTGGCTCGGTCTTCAGGCCGAGTTCGATATGCGGGAGACGATGCGTCGACTCAATCCTGTGTTGAAAAAGATTCACCCCGTTTCCGCCTGAATCCTCAGATTTACAGCGACCAAGGCGGAAACGGAGACCTTTGGCTCGTAATGGACCAACAGGTGAACATGGTCGTCTTCGCCGTCGACCAGTGTCGCTTCGAAAGCATGGCAGACAGAGGCGAAGATCCCCCCGCAGATCCTTCCCCCAGGATTTCTTTTTGTGAACACGCCCCGGCGGACCTTTGTGACAAAGACCAAATGAACATGCTTCGTAAAAACGCAATGCCTTCCGGGCCTGAGTTCGATCGACTTGTCCATGCGACCAAGCATAATGGAGAGTCGAAGAAAGTGCTGACACCAGACAAAGCCGGAGTCGGCATAAGATCGTAGGCCGGAGAAAGGCGCCATTCCTTCCTCTCCCGGAAGAAGCCATGATTTCTGAGGTGGTCATCGGTGTTCCGAAATGTCATAGGTGCATTCGATCTGCCGGACGACAAGAACATGCTCCCCGGTCTCGATACTGAAAATGCCAATGGAAAAATTCCCATCCAGGTCAATGAATAAGGTGTCCCTCTTGAAGGGCAGAAAGTCATTCTCGAGCCGGCAGTCTAACGGAAGCCGCTTCACTCCCATGCCCCCCATTTTTAACCAGACTCTGTCAGACTGCTTCAGACCAGTCCAAGATATTACGATCGGAAAAATTGAATAACGCTTTCTCGGCATGTCTTCCTTCAGACCCTCTTTCTGGGTCAGATTTCCGTCACTTTCGGGGAAACCCGTTCCCCTTGCCGGAACTACATGCCCGGCGAAAGGTGTCAGAAAATCCTGCAATCTTTACTCTTCCGGGGAATTGGACCGGAAATCAACTGTTGCAAAAAATGCAATGGTTCACCAGGAAGGAACGCGCGAAGTAGAGCGCACAATCGAATTTTATGATCTGGACGCGATCTTGTCGGTAGGGTATCGGGTCAATTCCCTTCGAGGAACGCAATTTCGCATCTGGGCCACGCGGACCCTGAAAGACCATCTGATCCGGGGGTATTCGCTGAACGAGCAACGGCTCCGGCAACAGGGCGTCGAAATGCGGCAGATGGTCGACCTTCTTTCCCGAACGCTCACGAACCATGCGCTCGTCACCGGAGAAGGACGGGCGGTTCTCGACGTAATCCACCAGTATGCGCGGGTCTGGGAACTGCTTCTCGCATACGATGAAGACCGCCTGTCCGAACGGCCGTCCCGGCCGGTTCTCCCCGAAGCATCCTGTCCCTGGAATCGGCTCGGGAAGCGATCATTCGTTTGCGTGAAGACCTGGCGAATAGAAACGAGGCCACCGCGCTCTTCGGCAACGAAAGAAGTGACAGTCTGGCCGGGATTCTGGCCGCCATCGAACAAACCTTCGGCGGTGAACGTCTCTATCCGAACGTCCAGGTGCGCGCAGCCCATCTCCTTTACTTACTTCATCATCAAGGACCATCCGTTTTCCGACGGAAACAAGCGCATCTGCACCTTTCTCTTTTTGACCTATCTGGACCAGAACGGCATGCTCCGGCGAACGGACGGATCGGTCCGGATCGCCGACAACGCCATGGTCGCACTCGCCCTCCTGGTCGCCGAAAGCGATCCGGCGCAAAAGGACTTGCTGATTCGTCTGATCGTCAACCTCCTGGACGATACCCGTCCTTCGGAAGAGGAAATCGAGAATCCCTCCGCACCCGGATCCTCCTGAAAAAAAGAACAAGCGCTTTCATCGTTCCGGGCATCTTTTCCGAAAAAAGTCTTCCCGGACTTTTTCCGGCGCTGGTTCCCCGTTCCTTCCGGTGTTAGAATGAAAAACGGGCCGGATGTCAGTCCGGCCATCCTCTTTCGCTTTACCGGAGGTTTTCCCCCAACAGTCGACTTACTTCCCGGAGAAAGGATCCGCCCTATGGTCGTCGTCGCCAACCGCATCCGTGTCGCCGCCGGACACGAACAGGATTTCGAGGAACGTTTCCGGAACAGGAAAGGCCTGATCGAAAAAAATCCGGGCTTCATCCGGAACCTGATTCTCCGCCCTGTCGACAGCGAATACTACTCCGTCATGACCTTCTGGGAATCGATGGAGCACTTCGAAGCCTGGACGAAGTCCGAATCCTTCCGGGAAGCCCATTCGGGACCGCGCCCGCCCAAGGAAATGTTTTCCGGCCCCAACGTGCTGGAAATTCACGAGGTCATCATGGACACGGACGCGAAAAAACCATGAAAGGTCTCCTGCTTCTTTCCGGCGGTCTCGATTCGTCTCTGGCCGGAAAGCTCCTCCTGGAACAGGGCGTGGATCTTGTCGCCCTGCATCTCGAAAGCCCCTTCGGATGCGACACCACGGCCGACACCATGGCCCGGGAGCTGGGAATCCCGCTGATCCGGCGTCCGAAAGGAGACCGGTTCGTCGAGGTCCTGAAGAATCCAGCCCACGGATACGGTTCGGTCAAGAACCCTTGCGTGGACTGCCGGATACTGATGTTCACGCTGGGTCGCGAAGTGATGGAAGAAACCGGAACCGGCTTTCTCGTCACCGGAGAAGTCGTGGGGCAGCGCCCTCTTTCCCAGAAAAAACAGTCCATGGCACTTATCGACCGGGATTCCGGCATGGAAGGACAGGTCCTCCGGCCTCTCTCGGCCCGCCTTCTTCCGGAGACCGCTCCGGAGAGAAACGGCTGGGTTGACCGAAACCGGCTCCTGTCCCTTTCCGGCCGTTCCCGGAAACCCCAGCTGGCCCTGGCCAAAACGTTCGCCTTTTCCCACGTACCGAGTCCCGCCGGGGGATGTCTTCTGACCGACGACAATTTCCGGGAGCGCCTCGACGATTTCGTCCGGTTCGATGAGCCTCCGGTGGTGGCGCCTCTCCTGCGCTTCGGAAGGCACTACCGCTTCGAAGACGCCTGGGTGATCGTCGGCCGGGATGCCAAGGATAACGAAAGACTGGACGCACTGATCGCGGACTGCGGCATGGGGTTTCATCCGACGGGGTTCAACGGACCGGGCGTGTTCTTTCCCGATCCTCTCCCCCACAACATGGAAGAAATCTCGACCGGAGCCCTGCGGGTGTTCGGAAAGCAGATCCCGGAAGATCCCCTTCCCCTCGAGGCTGTCCACGGAGGAGAACGCTATCGGGTGTCTTTCTCGTCGCCGGAGGAAGAATCCCCCTGGCGGGACGCGGACCATTGGAGGAGCCATTGGAGACGCTAGCCCCGCTATGGCAATCCCACGAACGCGCTTTCGGGAAAAACCTTTACGTCTATCCCGTCCTTTCCCGACGGGCGGGAGGGATCTCGGTCGGCATCAACCTGAACCCCGACAAGGGGTGCAACTTCGACTGCGTGTATTGTCAGGTGGACCGGACCCCGTCGGGCATGGACGGAATCGATCCGGTCCACCGGGCGGTGGACATCAGGCGTCTGACGGAAGAACTGCTGGCTCTTCAGGAAAGCGTTCATCGGGACGATCTCTTCCGGAATCCCCCCTTTGACAAAGTGCCTTCCGGTCTTCGGCGCATGGCCGACATCGCCTTTTCGGGGGATGGAGAGCCCACCGCCGTTCCGGAGTTCTCCAATGTCCTGAAAGCCGTGGCCGATCTCCGGAACACGACAACCGGACTGTCGCATGTTCCGATCCGGATCATCACCAACGGCACCGGCCTCTTCAAGTCCCGCATCCGCAACTTCCTCCGGGAAACACTCTTTCTGGATCGGCCTCTTCCCGCGGACGTCAAACCTGCTTCCGAAGGAATGTCCGATGAGATCTGGTTCAAGATCGACGCCGCCGATCCCGGATCTTTTTCCCGGATCGACCGGAGCGCCCTGAGCTTCGACCGTTACCGGATGTCCGTTTCCGAAGCCCTCCGGGAGTTACCCGTCACCCTTCAGACGATGGTGCTGGACATCCGGGACCTGGACAACTCCTTTCGTCCCGAAGGCGCCTGGGCCAAAGCCATGCGTGACTGGGTAACCACCCTTTTGCGGGAAGGCGCCAACATTCGCCAATGGCACCTCTATACCGTGGCCCGGAAACCACCCTCCTCCGAAATTGTTGCCGTTTCCGAAGAGCGTCTCGAACGCCTTTCACGGTTTTTCTCCGAAACCGTCTCCTGTCCCATCGCTGTCTTTCCCTGATTTTCGCTCCCCTTTCTGCATCCGGATCCGCGCGATTTTCACATGAACGTTCGCTCGACCGGTGGATTCTCCTTCCATACTTTTCTCCTGACAGTCCCAAAACCCGGAGCGGTTTTCCCGGTCGGAAAACGCCCGGCCGGATCGACAATCCTTCCGGAAGGCATTATTATGGGCATCAGATGATGATTGGAAAGGATTCACTTCAGAAAGGGGGATCGGAAAATGAGAACGACCGTGCGGATCGATGAATCCCTTTTATCCTGGCTCAGGATATGACCGGCATCACCAGTCGGAACGCAGTCCTGAAAGAAGCGCTGGAAGCGCTGATCCAGAGGGAAAGTACCCGGCGCCTGGCGAGGCTGGGAGGCAGCGAACCTCAAATGACGGATATTCCAAGACGGAAGAATGAGAAAGAATGATTCTCGTCGATACATCGGTATGGATCGACCATTTCCGGAAGGGTAACCATCGTCTCAAGAAGATTTTGGAACAAGAATCCGCTTCCATGCAGGATTTTGTTCTTGGCGAACTGGCCTTTGGCAATTTTCGAGATCGCCAGAACGTCCTCTTCCCTCCTCACATCCCTCCCACGATGTCCTTGCGCCAACCCTAGAGAAATCCTCTGGCTGGTGGAGCATCACCGGCTGATGGGAAAGGGCGTCGGGTATGTGGATGCTTGCCTGCTCGCTTCCGCAAGATTGACAGGATTCCGGCTGTGGACAAAAGACCTGCGATTGGCCGCGATAGCCCGTGAACTCGAGTGCGACGATCAGGAACCAGAGGATGGATCGTGAGATCTTTCCCGCTGGATCCCCGGAACACGAGGAGAATTCTTCAGGAGTCCGAAAGAATCTTCAACCGGCTCCGTCTTCGGGAACCTCCTCCACTCCTTCTTCCGGAGACTCTTTTTGATCGGAA
>JAKAYA010000026.1 GCA_021826965.1 Nitrospirota bacterium | reverse complement strand
ACGAATTTGGTATAATGGGCCACGGTCTGTCCTCCTGTATTTTGGCTCTGGATTGTGAGTGGATCTCAACCTTCACAGTCTAATCCACGCTGTGCAGGTTGGACAGACCGTCCTTCATATTGTCTACATAGTAACTCCACAGTAACTCCACGGAATCCAATAAGAGATCGTTTCAAAGTGTTATTAACTTCCTTTATTTCAACAACTCCGCCAAATCCTCGGCCTTCAGGTGAGTGTAGCGTTTAAGCATCTGGAGCGTCTTATGCCCGGTGATGGCCGCGACCTGCATGGGGTTCAGTCCCTTTTCGAAGAACCGGGAAGTGGCCTCGTGCCGGAGATCGTGGAAGCGAAAATCAACGAGAAGAGAATTCAGTTTACGGTTTGATTTCTTGGCCTCTTCCTCAATCTTGACCCTGGCACGCTTGCAAGCTCTGTCAAAAGCTCGGGTAATTGCTTCTTCCGTAATCCCCCAAACCTTTCCGTCAAACCTGTCCCTTGGGATGTCCTTAAGGATCCTGATAGCTTCTGTGGAAAGCGGGACAATCCTTCTTTCCCCATTTTTCGTATCCAGGAGGGTTACTGTCCGCTTTTTCAGGTCAACCATATCCCATGTCATTCTAGCTATTTCAGACCGTCTCATAGCCGTTTCAAGGGCAAAGAGGACTATTTTCCCCAAAGTAGGAGACTCGGAATTTTCGATGATTAATTCCAGTTCTCCAGGCTTGAGCCGTCTATCTCTCCCCTGTGGAACCTTTGGAAGTCTAATATGAGAAACAGGATTCCCATGGGGAAAATGGATCCCCCATTCCTTGATGGCGGTATTGAAAGCCCTGGACAACATCGATAGATCGTGCTTGACAGCTTGAGGACTGACTTCTTTGGAACGAACGTCACGATATTTTGAAAGAACAATAGGAGTGATCGAAGCGAGGGAATATTTTCCCAACCGGGCGGAAAGGTTCCTTATTAAAGAACGATATTTGACCTTCCCTCTTTGGTGTTCGACGACCTCTTTTTCATACCTCTCCAATAACTCCGAAAGGGTTATTTTCTCGGCCAGGGTTCTTGAAATAAAGATGCCACGAGCCATTTCCGACTCAATAGTCGCAGCCCAAGCCTCAGCCTCTTGTTTAGTTTCAAAGGTTTTCGTTTGGGAGGGATAACCAGAACGGCGAATCTGAACGTGCCACTGGTATTCGCCTTTTTTTCGGATTGTTGCCATTTTTCACCCCTATTTTTTGGAACCAGACTTTAGGGGTGATTGTGCCAAAATTGTGCCAGAAATTCAATTTTGGGGAGGTGGATTTCTTCTAAGTACTGGAGCGGGATACGGGATTCGAACCCGCGACTTTCAGCTTGGGAAGCTGACACTCTACCACTGAGTTAATCCCGCACATTCGTTGAAGGGTGAGGAGAGATTATCACAACGACCGCCGGATCGACAAGATAGTCTTTATCTCCGGAACATGAAGAACCTGACCGGCCCCTCCCCCCACAAAGCCGATGAATTCGAGCTGGTCACCCTCGGACAGGATCCTTTCCCCCCAGGTTTCCCGGGAAAGGATTTCCATGTTCAGTTCCGCCACGAGGTGGCGTCCGGACAATCCCAGATGATCGGCGGCAGTCTGGACCGACGCGGGCGACGGAAGCTCCCGTTTTTCACCGTTCAGTAAAATCGTGACAGACACAGACCCTCCAGAAATTCAGACGCAGGAACGACAAACAGCGACATTGATCCACCCTAGCAGATTTCAGGTATAATGTGCCAGACGATGATGCCCGGTCCGAAAACGGGTATCGTTCCCGGACAAAACTCATGTGGAATCCTGACCGAAAATGTTAGCAAGCCCTCTCGCCCGCTCATTTTACCTGGCCCATTGGGTCCTGGTGACCGGCATCGCCTATGTGGCCGCCGACATGGCGGACGAAACCATCCGGACGAAGCTTGAAAACATCTCCCCTCCGGTGCGCGCCGGAGTCAGCCTGATTCCCAAAAATCACTCTCTTCCTTCCGAGGAGGACTTGCGACTGATCGTTTCCCGCAACCCCTTCAGCCCCGAATCGCGCGGCGCGAAATATCTTCCGGGAAGCTTCGACCTTTCCGACGACTCCGCTCCGGGAAATACCGGCACCCGAAACAGAAACGGCGAAGTGATCGCCGTCGGAAACTGGATGAACCACCACCACCTTCCCGTTCTGAAGCCGTCGGTCATCAAGCTTCGACTCGTGGGCACGCTGGTTGCCCCGGGAACGCAAGGTGGAGCCGTCATTCAGAGTATTGGCAAAGAGGACCAAAAATTCTACCATGTCAATCAGGAAGTCGTCCCCGGAAAGATCTCCCTGATGGCTGTCCGGAAAAGTTATGTAATCCTGCGTGTGGACAGGCAGTTCGGCATCCTGAAGGCCCGTTACAACAGCCTCGACGATACCGGACAGGACGTGTCTTCCGGCGGCGGAAGGGATTCTCTGCATGGCATCCGGAAAATTGATGACCACCATTGGCTCATCGAATCGCGGGCCATCCATTTCGCCATGAAAAACATGAACGCCCTGATGATGCAGGCCCGTGCGGTGCCCAATATGATGGCCGGCCACATGGATGGCTTCCGTCTGGTCGCGATCCAGCCCGGGAGTCTTTATCAGGAAGTGGGTCTCGCGCCGGGCGACGTCATCCGCTCGATCAACGGAATGTCCATGAGCGATCCCCAGAATTTTGTCAAGGCCTTGTCCACGCTCGGTTCCGTCAGCCAAGTTCAGATCAACCTGGTACGAAACGGCGTACCGCAAACCTTTCAATACCAAATCCAGTGAGAAACGACTTTTCGATGCCTTTTTGCTCCCGGCTGTTTCATTCCGGAAAATTCCCATACCGGCTTCTGGCGATTTTCTTTGCCGCCTTTTTCCTTTTCGGTTCGGACCGAACCGAAATCCGGGCCGCGGCGCCGGATCCGACACCGGTTCCGACGACCCTTCCGGCCCCCCTTACGCCCCAGACCGTATCCCTCAATTTCCGCAACGTCGATATCTCCGTGATGGTCAAGTTCATGAGCGACCTCCTGGAAAAGAACATCGTGATGGACGAGCGGGTCAAGGGAAAAGTCACCATCCTGTCTCCCCGGGTCGTGACGATCCCCGAAGCCTTCCGGATTTTCGTCCAGGCGCTCCGGATGAAAGGATTCGAAACGGTCGAAAAAAAAGGCATGATTTTTATCGTTCCCCAGAACCAGGCTCCGATGGACCGGGAACTCTTTCTCTATAGTCTGGAGAACACCAGCGCCAAATCCGTGGCGAAAACCGTCAACAGCATCCTCTCCAAGGGCTTCACTCCGCAACCGGTCGGATCGATGCGCCAGGGAGGCCTCGAAGCCCCGGTCCAGATCGTGCCGGACGTCCCTTCGAACAGCCTTCTGGTTTCCGCCACACCGAACGACTATTCCATCATCAAGGGATTGCTCCGGAGCCTCGACCGGCAGCCCGGTGAGGTCTACGTCAAGGCATCCCTGATCGAAATCGCAACAGACAAGCTGAACAACATCCAGGTCAACCTGCTGGGGGCCGTGGCAACCGGTTCGAACGGAGCGGGGGTGCTCGGAGGAACCAACTACGGAATGGTCGGGGATGTGGTGAACGGTGCCACGGGGGCCAACGCGACGACCTCCACCACGGGAGCGCCCGTCGCCACGGGAGCGGCCGGCGCCGCCCAGTCCCTGACGGGTCTCACCGGCCTGATCGCCGGCGTCCTGACCGGCGGCTCCTTCAACTACGGCGGCGTCAACTATCCCAGCATCGGAACGCTTTTGAACGCCCTGCAGACGGATTCGGACGTCAGAACCCTCTCCACCCCCGAGATTCTCGCCACCGACTCGCAAAAAGCCAAGATCACCGTCGGCGAGGACGTTCCCTTCATCACCGGACAGAGTCAGACCGTCGGCGGAAACGTCATGACGATGATCCAGCGTCAGAACGTGGGCATCACCCTCGACATCACTCCCCACATCCTTGCGCACGACCGTGTCCGTCTCGACCTGAAGCAAACCATTTCGGCGCTTACGAACGCCTCCCAGCTGATCGGGACGATCGCTGTGGGCCCCACGACCACGAAACGGTCGACAAAGACCATCCTGACCGTCCGGTCCGGGCAGACGGTGGTGATCGGAGGACTGATCAGCTCGACGAAATCCCTGAACAAATCCACCATTCCGTGGCTGGGACAAATTCCCGTCCTGGGGTATCTTTTTTCCAGCACGCAAAATCAGAAAAAACGGGACGATCTCCTGATTTTCCTGACTCCCTACATCATCCGGAACGCCTACTCTTTCGCTCAGGTAAAACACGACGCTCCGGCCGAACTGAAAGAAGCCGCCCGGAAAGAAGGTCTCATCCAGACGCTGATCCTCCCGAAAAAAAACTCTTCCCGATCCGCCGCCGGATTCTATCTGGGGACTGTCAATCTTCCGGGAGATCCCGGGTCGCCCGAGTAATCCGGTGGACATTTCCGAAGAAATTCTCCGAACGCTCTCGGACGGAGACAGGGAAGCGCCCTCCTCCCTTGTTTCGCTCAAAAGCCTGAACCCGGAGGCCCTTTGGAAAACATGGGCTCAAAACCGGGGGTTTCCGTTTTTGACCGAATACCCCCTCGACGAGGTTTCCCCAGAGTTGATCCGGGCCACCCCCATCGGATTCGCCAAAAATCACCTGCTTCTCCCGGTCCGGATCCGGAAAGACCCGGACGACGTCCGAACGGGCATCCTCGTCCTGGTCGGTCACCCCAAGGGTCTTTGGGCCCTCTCCCCTCTCTGGGCCCATCTCGCTGAAGCCGGAATTCTTTCGCATCCGTCTCCGGAGTCGCTGGAAATCCGGATTATGCCGGCCGCTCCCCTTCTGACCCTCATCAACAACGCCTACGAACATCACAGCCAGCATCAGACGACAGACGTCCTGTCCCGCATCGAAACCCCGGCCGACGAGACTGTCGACCTCCTCTCCCTCCAGGAGTCCGTCGACCTTCTGGATGCAAGGGACGAAGCACCGATGATTCGTCTGGCAAACTCCCTTTTGGCTCAGGCGATTCGACAGAAGGCTTCGGACATTCATGTCGAACCATTCGAAAAGGAGCTTGTGGTCCGGTACAGGGTGGACGGTGTCCTCTTCAACGTGCTGTCGATTCCTTCCCGGCTCCAGTCGGGACTGGTTTCCCGGTTCAAGCTGATGGCCAATCTGAACATCGCGGAAAAACGCCTCCCCCAGGACGGACGGATCCGGATCAAGACCGCCGGACGGGACGTCGACATCCGAGTTTCGACGATTCCCATCCGGCATGGAGAACGCGTGGTTCTCCGTATTCTGGAGCAGGGGACACTCCTTCTTCCTCTCTCTTCCATCGGGTTCGACCGCCAGGACCTCGAAACGCTCACGAACCTGATCCAGCTGACGAACGGCATCATCCTGGTCACCGGACCGACAGGCGCGGGAAAGACGACGACCCTGTACGCCATTCTCAATACCATCAACAGCCCGGACAAAAACATCATCACGATCGAAGACCCGGTCGAGTATCAGCTGAAAGGCATCGGACAGATCCAGGTCAACCCCCGGATCGAACTGACGTTCGCCTCCGGGTTGCGCTCCATTCTGCGACAGGACCCCGACGTCATCCTCATCGGGGAAATCCGCGACCTCGAAACCGCAGAGATCTCCATCCAGGCTTCCCTGACGGGACATCTGGTGTTCTCGACCCTCCACACGAACGACGCCCCCTCCGCCATCACACGGCTCGTCGACATGGGCGTCGAGCCATTTTTGATCTCGACCAGCCTGAAGGCCATCCTGGCACAGAGACTCGTCCGGAAGATCTGTCCCGGCTGTCGCGAACCCTACCGGCCGGACAGGAACGAAATGTCCCGGCTGGGCCTGACGCCGGCGGATCTCGAACAGGGCACCCTTTTCCGGGGAAAGGGGTGCCCCCTGTGCCTGAATACCGGATACAAGGGACGTCAGGGCATTTACGAGCTTCTTGTCGTCGACGAGACAATCGCGCAAATGATCGACAACCGCGCACAGGCGTCGGAGATCCGGCAGAAGGCAAAAAGTCGTGGCATGTATTCCCTGGTCGAAGACGGAAAAAGGAAAGTTCTGGCTGGCATCACCACCTCGGATGAAGTCCTCCGCGTCGCCCTTTCCGAAATTTCCGTCGAAAACTAGAAAGGACGTCCCGACGTGCCCGTCTATTCCTACCAGGGGGTCCAGGAAAACGGTGCCCGCATCAACGGACTTGTGGACGCCGACAGTCCCCGGACCGCCCGACAGAAGCTGAAAAGCCAGGGAATTCTCCCGCTGACTCTTGTTCCGCGGGAAGACGCTCCGGCCCTGCGCCAGACCGGAGGGCGGCGACGGGCCAAGGCAGGGGATGTCGCCCTTTTCACGCGCCAGATGGGCATCCTGATCGGCTCGGGGATCCCCGTCGTGGAGGCTCTGGGGGCGATTCTGGACCAGGGGCTTCCAGACCCGATGGGAAGCGCCGTGGCCGCCATCCGGGAGGATGTCAAGGAAGGGCAGCCTTTCCATCAGGCGCTTTCCCTCCATCCGCGCATTTTTTCCGACCTGTATGTCAACATGATCCGGGCCGGCGAGGAATCCGGAACCCTCGACGTCATGCTGGACCGGTTGTCCGACTTCCTCGAAAAGCAGGTCGAAACCCGCCGGAAAGTCTTCGGAAGCCTTTTCTATCCCCTGGTCCTGATGATGGTCGGCATTCTGATGGTCCTTTTCCTCCTGACCGTCGTCATGCCCCGGATCACTTCGATCTTCAAGGGGCTGAACGCCGCATTGCCTTTGCCGACAATCCTCCTGATGGATCTTTCGGACGGAATTCGCCATGAAGCGTTCTGGCTCCTTCCGGGATTCCTCCTGTCCGTCATTTTCCTGGTCCGGGCGTTCGTCCGTCATCGAGCCAAAATCGACAGGATAGCGCTCAAGATCCCCCGGGTGGGAACCCTGATTGCGCAGGACCAGATCGCCCGCTTCGGGCGCACACTTTCCGTTCTCCTGAAGGGAGGGGTTCCGTTACAGAGGGCGCTCGAAATCGGCACATCCGTGTTGACGAACCAGGCGCTGAAAGACGCCGTGATCCAGGCCCGGGAAGATGTCCGGAACGGAGAATCTCTCGGAGCGGCACTAAAGCGCTCCCCTTATCCCCCCCGTCTTGCCATCCACATGATCCAGACCGGAGAACGGTCCGGAAAACTGGAAGAACTTCTTCTGAAAATGGCGGAGGGATACGAATCGGAAGTCTCTCAAACCGTGGCGACACTGACTTCAATCATTGAGCCGGTTATGATATTATTTATCGGTGGTATCGTGCTTTTCATGGTTCTGGCCGTGCTCCTGCCCATCTTCGAAATGAGCCAGGCCGTTCAGTGACGGTCTCTTTCGGAACGCATCCTCTGGAGGGCCCTTTTGATATCTGACCGCGGGACACTCAAGCGAACCCGATTCCTCCGGCAACTGTCGGACGACGACCGGGGATTCACGCTGATTGAAATCATGGTGGTGATCTTCATTATCGCCCTCCTCGCCGCTCTCGTGGTCCCGAAGATCATCGGACGGACGGAAGAAGCGAAGCGGGTATCGGCGAAAGCCCAGATCCGGGAGATCGAAAACGCCCTGAACCTCTATCACCTGGACAGCGGGAACTATCCGACCACGGAACAGACGCTCGACGCCCTGATCAAGAAACCGACGACTCCTCCAATTCCGAACAATTACAAGGACGGGGGATACATTTCCAAGATCCCGAAAGACCCGTGGGGGCATCCTTACATCTATCTCTCCCCCGGGAACCACGGGGAATTCGACATCATCTCCTACGGAGCCGACGGCGTGCGCGGAGGAACCGGAAACAACGCCGACATCGATTCCTGGGCCATGGACAAATGAGCCGTGCATGAACATTCCCGGGAGGATTCTCCCTTGAATCCGCTCCGCTCTCTGCGAAACAGGATCCGCCTGAACCGGCGGGAGAAGGACATGTCCCGTCCCGCCCCCCGCAAAGCCGCTCGCCGACACCTGCCGCTGGTCGTTCTTGTCGTATGGGGTCTGGGGATGTTCGTCTGGTTTTTCGGCCGAAGTTTTCCGGGGCGAGAACTTGCGATGGAGGTCCTGTCGAAAGTGTCCGCCGGAACAGGCCTGGGCGTTTCCGCGGACTCCGGGACCTTTCGCTGGCCCGCAATCCTTGACTACGCAGGGCTCCACCTGGTCTCTCCCTCCCCCGCCGGTCCGGTCGTCTGGGACATTCCGCGCTTTACAGGGGGGGTGGACCTCGCAAGCTACATCAAGGGCAAGCCGCGATACAATTTCGACGTGAAGGCCTACGGCGGGGAATTCCGTGGGCGTCTCCAGCAGGCCCGAAAAGGAAAATGGAACCATCTTCGGGGGAAAACGATTCGCCCGATCGACCTTTTGACCGCCCGGAAACTGATCCGCCAGGACCTTTCGGGATCCATGGACCTGGAGACGGACTATACATGGACGAAAGGACGCGAACAGCTCGGTCACGGCATTCTCGGAATGACCATCCGGAACCTGGTTGTCCGGTCCCTGAAGATGAACGGGATTCCGCTTCCCGACCTGACCTTCACTTCCGTACGCGGGCGGCTTTTTCTTCATGACGGAACGGGTCACATCGAATCTCTGACCGCTGACGGCCCTCTCGCGACCATTACAGGATCCGGCACCATCCTGCTGCGATTCCCTTACCCCGCCAGCCTGATCAACATGGATCTCCACGCGCGGCTGAAGGGTCAGCTGAAGGCCCTCCCCCTTCCTTCGCTCGAACCCAGAAAGGACGGCACCGTCCACATACACCTACAGGGAGTTCTGGCTTCCCCGACCGTCGCGCTCAACGGCCTGATGCTTCCGCATTAGGAACCTCATGGCTTCTTCCCGGACCTGGTTGTTGACCCCCCGCTCGACCGAACTGAAAATCCAGTCCTACCGGCGCGTCCGGAAAGTCTGGGTTCCCGAGCCTCCGTCGTTCATCCCCCTTTCCAGCGAACAGCTGTCCGGATTTCACCGGTCGGCGCTCCCCGTATCCACGATCTCCTTGCCGGAGAAACCGCATCCTGCCCAGACAGTGCTGCTCTGGCCAGCGCACCTTTCCATCGCCGGACCGACCCGCCTTCCTCCCATCCCCCGGTCGGAAGTCACGGGAGCGATCGCCGGAGAACTGGAACCTCTTCTTCCCTGGAACATCGAAGACTGTCAGACGGCCGTGCGGGCAATACGGCATCCACAGGGATGGAACGCATACGCCTGGGCAACGCCCCGCCGGTGGCTGGAAAACGCCCTGGAAGTCCTGGCTTCCTGTGGCCTCGAGCCAAAGTACATCCTTCCGGAATCCCTCTTCCTGCTCCTGTTCCGGGAAACCGACCCGGCCATGCCCCGCTCAAACGAGTTCCTTCTCGCTCCCGCCAGGGACCGCACGCTTGTGATGGCCTGCCAGAACGGGAGTCCCTGCCGGGAGACGATCGCGGAGGGAGACTCAAACGGAAAGATGTCTTCCTTTCGCTCGGACCTCCTCCTCGCATCGGTCCTCATGGATACGGCCGAAGAAGCCTTTCTGTGGCAGAGTCCGAAACCCGATGACGACAAGAACGGGGCGACCGGGAACCGGCCCGATCCGGAGCAGTTGGAGGAAGAGCGTTGTGCGGGCGCCCTCGCCCGCTGGACCGGAAAGACAGGCGACACCTCGCTTCTTCCGGACTTCCGGAACGCGTCCCTCGCTTTCCGGAAAGACCGGGAAGACCTCTTTCGGCATTTTCGGAATCTGGGGGCGGTCGCACTTGTTCTCCTCGTCCTCTCGCTGGCGGACGCCTGGCTCCACGTCCGGGCACTCGAGACCCGCGTCGAAAAGACCCAGTCCATCCTCACCGGACTTGCAGAAAAGATCCTGCGTCCGGCTCCCGTGGTCGAACCCTTGTCCCAGTTGAGCACAAAGAAGAACGAACTTGAGAAACAGGAACGGGTCCTCTCGCGCGGGGCCGACATCATCGCGATTCTGAAAGATATCGCCGGTGGACCCGACCCCGGAATCCCTTTCGCGATGATTTCACTGGCAATCGGAAAAAAATCGGTCACTCTTTCCGGAAAAACCGCAAGCTTCCAGGACGTCGAGAAGATCCGCTCCGCTCTCCTGAAAACGCCGCACATCCGTTCGCTCGTCGTCCAGAGCGCGAGGCTCGACATCGACCGGAAAACGGTCGCCTTTCGCCTGGGAGGAACGCATGACTGACTGGAAAACCGCATTCGGAGGATTCGGAAACCGGCACATCCTGCCCCTCAAACTGAAATGGGAACAGATGAGCCTGCGGGAGAGACGCCTTCTTTCGGTTCTGGGCGGGATTCTCGCCCTGTACCTCTTCCAGGTATCGGTCGAAACCTTCCTTGTCACCCCCTACCAGCAATACCGGGAGGAAGAACATTCTCTGAAATCCGATATTTTCCAGGCCCTCGCGCTTTCCCGTGAAATCCGGCAAAGCCAGGAGAAAATCCGGGAAAGAAGCCGGACCCTGGCCGAAGACCGGGGAGGATTTTCCCTGATCTCGTATCTGGAACAGGAAGCCGACCGGACGCACATTCGTTCCGCCGTCACACAAATGACTCCCCGAGCCCTTCCTCCCGACGGAAACTATCACACCACGTTGGTCAGCATCCGGATCGAAAAGGTGGATCTGCCCCACATCCTGGTTTTCCTGGCTCGCCTGGAACGGTCCCGACATCTGATCCGGATCACCCGGATCACCCTCGAACGACGATTCGACCAACATCGTCTTCTGGATGTGCGCATTGATGTCCAAAGCATCCAGTCGTCCTGACAATCCTCCTGCACCCCCCCGTCAGGACGATGGGTTCGCACTGGTCATCGTCCTGTTCATGGTGACCCTGATCACCCTCCTCGTTCTGCGGTTCGTCACCCAAAGCCGGGAAACCCTTCGCGAAGCGGAAGTCTTCCGGAACCAGACCCAGGCCTATTATCTGGCACGGGCTTCCATCGAAGCCGGAAAGGTCCTCCTGGTTTCCAGCGCTCTGGCCGCACAGCAGTCCGGCCAGAACTATACGGCGCTGAATCAGCCCTGGGCCACGCCGATCATCAATTATCCCGTCGGTCATCACGGATTTTTGTCCGGGAGGATCGTGGACGAATCCTCCAAGCTTGACATCAATCTTCTGGGACAAAACCAGTTCGGGGGCGTCTCCCAGACCCAGATCCAGTTCGAACGACTGTTCTCCCTTGTCGGCGTCAATCCCGCGATCATTCCGGCGATCATCCAATGGGTCACCCCCCTGCCATCGGGATCGGCCGGGGGGGGCCCCTACCAGTCGATGAATCCGCCTTACCATCCACGGGGAGGGCCCATCGGAGCCCTGTCGGAACTCCACCAGGTCGCCGGGATGACCGAAGCCCAATATCAGGCGCTGGAGCCTTATATCACCGCCTCTTCCGGTGGTCAGGTGAACGTGAACACCGCTTCGGCGATCGTCCTGGAATCGCTCGACCCGGGGATTTCTCCCGCCATGGCCAACCAGATCATGCAGGGGCGACCCTACACCAGCCTCGCCGCCCTTTCCTCCATCCTCGGACCGTCCGTATTCGCCAATGTCCAAGGTCTTGTTACGGTCCAGAGCTCTGTCTTTTCCCTCCAGGCGGTCGGCACCGTCGGAAACACACGTCAGGCGATCCGGGCCATCCTTTCCGTCAACGGGATGCAAACTCAGGTCCTTTCATACCGGATGGGCGGGACTCGCCTTCTGGGTCAGATCGAAACCCTTCTCAAACAAGACTCCTCGTCCGGGTCGATCTCTTCCCTGAATTCCGGAACACTCCCCTGAGAATTCCGGATTTCGGAAAAAACTCCCCCTCTCGACTCGAAAAACGGAATGTGAAAGAATGGACCTGTCACCCTCTGAACCGGAAAGGCCCGATAAACAGATGGATATCGACGAACTGAACACGCTTTACGAAAACGGGGAAGAGTTTCGCCGAAAAGGCCAGTACATCGAAGCGATTTCGGCTTACCGACAGATCCTCGTACAGGCGCCCGACTCCCCTCATATCCTGCGAAGGCTGGGAGAATGCCTTTTGAAAAAGGGCGTTCCGCGCGAAGCGGTCAGCTGTTTTCATGAAGCGATCAAACTCGCCCCGGAAGACGCTTCCCAGTTTCATCTTCTGGCTCAGGCCCACCGGGAAACCGGTGACATCGACAAGGCTCTGGTGGCTCTCGAACGGGCCAGCGTCATCGACCCGGAAAACGTCAGTTACCATGTCGACCTCGGATGGTGTCTGGCAGATCTGGGTGCCATGAAAAACGCCGCTCCCCTCCAGGACCGCGCCATCCGGGCCTTCGAAACCGCTTTGCGTCTCCACCCGAAAGACCCCGGAGTCCTCGAAGGATTGGCCTCCCTGTACAAGGATACCAACCGGATCGACCTGGCCCTGGCGACCATCGAAAAAGCCCTTGAGATGGATCCCTACGACCTTGACCGGCTGGAACTGAAGGACCGGATCCTCCGCCGGCAAAAAACCAACGAACTCCCCCCTTCCTGAGATTTCCGCCAGCGCAAACTGAAGACGGAAGAAGCGTTCTCCGCACGCCACAAATCCCGTCGTCCGGCTCTTTTCCGAAAATCCGCCTCCGGACCCTCAAAAAAGATCAATTTTTATTATTTAATGTCATGGGATTTCGTCAGTTTAAGAGATTCCTTGTTTAAAAAAGGAACGAAGGAAGAATCCGGATTCCAATTTATTGATTTTCGTGAAACATTCCCTTAAAATTCCGGACCGAAGGGGGGATCGCCCCCCGGATCAGAAAAGAACCTACACGAAGGAGTCCCGATGTCTATTCGGAAACTTGTTTCCAGCCTCCTGCTTTCCACGCTGATGTTCACTCTGCTCGCCGTCGAGGCCCCTGTCTCCCGCGCGGCCGACCAGTCGAGCCAGCCGGCGGCCACCGCTCCCGCGACCACCGCTCCGGCTCCGGCAACAAAGCACGCAAAGAAACATCACAAGAGACATCGTCGCCACTGGCGGCATCACCACTGCAACCATCACACCCGGTATTATCGACGTCACCACCGGTGCTACCCGCATCATCACCATCACATGCGGCATCACCGAAAGCACCACAAGCACCACAATAGCCAGAACTGATCCCGGTCAACGAATTCCCGACGGGAAATCCGGAGGGTCCTCCTCAAGGGGAGGACCCTTTTTCTTTCTCCCGAACCTTGGCTTCATACATCCGCCGGTCCGCCACTTTGATCAGTTCTTCGGCGGTTTTGCCGTCTTCCGGATAAATTGCCCATCCCGAGCTGATACCGATAAACTCTCCCCCTTTGTCTGCAAGAAACGGCTCTTGGTCGATCCGGTCCAGAATCCTCCGGACAAGAACCGGCACCTCTTCCGGGTTCTGAAGAGGGTCACAAAAAACAACAAACTCGTCCCCCCCGAGTCGGGACACGAGGTCGCTTTTTCGGACCCTGCCCGCGAGCAAACGGGAAAATTCCACCAGGAGCCGGTCTCCCGCCTGATGACCAAGCCGGTCATTGATCCCCTTGAAGCCGTCGAGGTCGAGATACAGAACGGCGCAACCGTGCGGATGTCGTTCCATCCGCCCGAGGGCCCATTCCATCACTTCCAGAAGATGTCGGCGATTGGACAGTCCGGTCAGGGGATCCCGGGAAGCCAGTTCCGAAAGCCGGGTCTGCAGAAGATGCATCCCCTGGTTATGGCGGAACAGGTAGGCATACCCCATGAAAAGGACGACAAGAATCAGACAGGTGAAAAACAGGGCCATGACGATCAGACGATCCTGTTGTCTTTGGCGGGAAAGGCGGATGCGGTTGATTTCGACGGCAAGCGCCCGATCCAGTTTCCGGATTGCGGGACGGACGTTTGCCCAGGGTAATGGCATTCGTCCCCTTGTATAATGGCGGGACGGAGATTCGCTCTCCAGGACGGACAGATTTTCAAGAATCGTCCGGCTCAGCGCGGGAAGAGAGGCCGCGATCGGGGAGGAGGCCGCCGGATTGTGCAAAAGTCGCCCCAGATCGGCCACAAGACGCCGTGCGGCTTCTCCGAAAGCCTTCCGGACCGCAGGGTCCCCGGTCAGAACCCATGTCCGGTCATCTCCCCCCGCCTCCAGAAAATCCGAGTAGACCTTTTCCAGATCGTGCCGGAACGCCGTCATTTCTTCCTGGGTCTGCATTTCCCGGGTAAACTTCATCCCGTTTCGCATCGACAGGGTGCCGAACACAAGGATCAGCACCACGACAAGAAGAATACCCGTCAGAAACACGGCCTGGGTGCGAAGCCATCGCGGCCAGCGGTCATGATCGACGATTTCGGTCATTCGGGGAACCCTCAACACCACAGGCGGCAGGCAACGGGATTTTCCGGAAACCGTCCGGCAAAAGGGACGGACCGACTTCCTTCAGATTACAGGACCCCTCCCTGACTGACAACACACAGCCGGGCACTCGGCCACCCGGGTTGCCGGAAGGCACTTTGGCGCTTTATCATAAGCCCGGAGGACAATCATGGAACGGGAACGACTGAAACGGCTGGAAACACTCTGGGAGGCGGACCCTTCGGATCCGGTGGTGGGACTGGGCTTCGGATCCGGACTGATGGAAGCCGGAGAGTACCTTCGCGCCCGGGATGTTCTGGAGAATGTGCTCCGTCAAAAACCCGGCTATGCTGCCGCATGGGAAACGCTCGGAACGGTTCTGGAAAAAATGGGGGAACGGCAGGCGGCGATCCGGACTTACCGCACAGGGATCGAGGTCAGCCGGTCCGGAGGATTTCTGGCGCCGGAAAAACAGATGACACGCCGGTTGAAAAGACTTCTCCGGGACCAGCCGGACACCGGAGAGGACCTGCCCCGGTGAACGTCTCCGGGGAACGTCCGGCTCTTCCCGTTCTCGGCGCGGGGCTGTCGACCGATCTCTATTTCCCTCCCCTCGACATCCTGATGAAAACGCTCGACGACCGCGGTCTCCGACCGGATTTCGTGGAGGTCTTTCGCGGACGGACCGAAGATCTGCGCCACGCCCGGGAACGGATCGTTCCCCCTTCGGTTCCCATGACCTACCACGGAGACGCTCTCTGGTACACCGATCCGGCCTTCGCGCATCATCCGGGATATCGCCGGGAGGCCTGTCGGGCCAACCGCCACCTGGACGCGACCGGCTCCCCCTGGATGATCCACGAATGCGCCCGGAAAGCCCTCGCGGGACGCACGTTCGGGTATTATGTCCCCCCCGTTCTCGAACCTTCTGTCGCCCGTCTGATCCGCAAGAACGCGCTTATGCTTGAAGCCCGCCTCGGCGGACGAGCCCTCCTGCTCGAGATCCCTCCGTTTCCGTTTTTTGCCCTTGGACAGATGTCCTGCGGAGCTTTTTTCCGCTCGATTCTCGAAGGAACGTCCCTCGGGATGGGGCTGGACATCGGCCATGCCCTGACGGCTTTCTCCCTCGAACATGTCGGGGTGTCCCCGACCGTGTTCGCCCGCTGGATCCGGGACACCTTCCCGCTCGAACACGTCATCGAAATCCACGTGGGAGGGCTGGCTTCCCTGTCGGAAACATCCCTTCCGGCGTTGTGGGACGACCACCGGGTCGCGATTCCGGACGTCCTCTGGGGATCCTTCGAGGCGGTCCTTGACGCCTGCCCGTTCCCGTCCCTGAAGGCGATCGCACTGGAGGTCGACAACAAGGAGATCGAGACCATCGTCTCCGAATTCGAACGGTTCCGGGGAATCGTCAGAAAATCCGGGGTTCTGGACCGGGTGAAAAAGGATCCTCTCCCGGAAAGCGACGGGCAACGAGTCGACCGGACCCCGGGATTTTCGCTCAAGAGAGAGGAAAACGGCGACGATCCCGGGGTCGTCGCTCTCGACCGGATTCTTCTGGAAACCCTTCTGGAGGGCAAAAGCCCCGTCCCGGACAGGACCCGCGGAAACCCTTCCCTTTACCGGGAGCACATCTATGCCGAAGAGATCTGGGATTTCGGCGGACGTCTTCCCGACATTTTTCCCCGGACGCTCGATCTCGTCGCCGGCTGCATGACCGATCCCCGCGCCGATTTCATCACTTTCTTCCATCAGGTGGCATGGACGGATCCAGATCCGTATGATTATCTCAGGACAAAAACAGTCGTGACCAGAATGTGGATCGATCATCTGGTCCAAACAGGACGGATAGAGGGAAAGGCGGCAGAACATGCCCTGGAGACAGTGCGGGAAGAAGCGCAACAGATTCTTTTGGATCAGGATGCCGTTAACGGAGACCCCTGTCCGATGGAGCGCAATGAGGGCTGCCCTTCGTGTCTTCGTCCCTTCGAGGATCTTCCTTCTTCCGGCGGCGCTTTTCCTGGCCACGCTATCGGCCTGTAGCCCGTCCGTCCTCCACCCTGCCGAGTCGGGGGATGTCGTGGTAAATGGGTCTCTCCGAAGCGGAACGCTGCTGCTTCCGAAAACCTCCCTGTACGTGACCGACCTGTCCCGGCCGGGACAGACGCTCGAAGATGCCACAGACCTCACCGGTCATTTCCGGTTGCGTCTCGCGCCGGGGACATACAACATCCATGCCGCCCCCGTCTCCTCCTGCCCGGTGGACAACACCTTCGTCATTCCGGCAGGAAGCCCTCCCGTCCGCCTCCGGGTTGTCGCTTCGGCCCTGACTTTCACCCACTGCCCCCCTTCCCGGACGGAAATCGTGGGCGCGCCCCACCCCGGACGCTCTCTCCACAAAACAACACTGGCTGTTCGCGGTTTTCTGATCCCTGCTCCCGGCCGCAAGGGGTCCGTATTCCTGATTCCCCAGACAAGCGGAGGTCCGGTGCAGGAAGTCCCCCTCAACAAAGATGGCTCCTTTTTCTGGACCCCTCCCGGTCCGGGAACCTTCATCGTCCAGGCCGCCCTGCCCGGTTTCTGTCCGGTTTACCAGATGTTTCCGGTTCAGAGGACCGACCGATTTCTGATCCTCTCCGTCCACCGCCTCGGCACGGACGGCAAGTGCTTTCCGGCGAAGGCCTCCGTTTACTCGGGAGCGTTCGCCCTGCCGGCGGAGTCCCGGTAGTTCCCCCTCCGTCGCCTTTCTTTTTGCAGACACATTGGGTAGGATTCATGCAATATGGACAATGCGGGGGCATTAGGTGCAAATACTGACGGTTCTGGCCCGGGAAGAGGCCCTCTGGGGCGTCCGGCTCTACGACATTCAGAAAATCCTCGCGGCCGACCTGCTCGTTTCCGATGAGAAACCGCAGGATTCCGTCATTGGATGGATCGAGGAGGGGGGCCAGAAAATTGCCGTCCTCGATCTACGGATCGGGCTGGACACCGACCGGTCGGAAGCTCCTACCAAAATCCTCCTGATCGGCTCCCCTTCCGGAAAGCGATTCGCCCTTGCGATCGAAAATATGGGAAGGGTCCTGCGCGTTCCGGACAACGGCCTTCGGCCCGAGCCTTGCCATCTGGGCGGATTCGGCTGTCTCAAGGGTCCAAAAGTCAAAGGGTCGGACCTCTATGTGGTCGATCCCGATGGCTCTGCCTTTGCCGACATGCCAGAACCGGCCGAAAAGCCGGAGACTTCGGAAGAATCCGCCTCCACGCCGGCCGAAAATCTTCCGGATGATTTCCTGACCCAAATCGGAAAAACCGCCCGGGAAATCCAGAAGATCCTGTCGATGTCGGATTCCATGCTGGACACCATGAAACTGGTCGAAAACCGTCTTCCCTCCACCTCCGGGGGCCTGGAAACCGTTTCCCGTATGACCGAGGAAGCGGCCCATACCCTGCTGGCCGTGCTCGAATCCTCCCTGGAAACCAATCAGGAAATCCGCACCTCCCTCCGGAAACACGCATCGGATCCGGCCAGCCTCCAGAAGGAAATCCCGGCGATCGAGACGCTTCTCGCGAACCAGGAAACACGGATCCTGGAAGGATTCGAAGCGATGGTGTTCCAGGATCTCGTGGGACAGAACCTCCGGAAGATTACCCAGACGCTGAACGATCTGGAAAAACGTCTCCTGGAAATCCTGGTGGAGTTTTCCCCTGAACGGGACAATCAAAACCGTCCCGAGCCGTCTTCCGATCGGACGTCTTCCGGAGCGGACGCTCTGGAGCTCAAGGGTGTTTCCTCCGAATCCACCTTTTCCCAGGACTCGGTCGACAAACTGTTGTCGGAATTTGGATTCTGAATCCAGACCGGGAGGTCTTTCTCCGTTCTTTTCCGCCGATGACCGGAGGAAACAGGTCATGAATACCCCCGTACGGAAGAGCTTCCCAGACACGTTTTCCATTCCGGTTACATCGATTCCGGCCCCCGCCCCGTGAGCAGGAAACGGTCGCAGTCCTACCGTCATCTCCTGAACCTTTATGCGACCCTGAGCCAGGTGAACCAGGCGATCCTGCGCGTTTCCGACGCGGAAGACCTTTATCGGAGGATCTGTCGGATCGCCACCGAATATGGCCACTTCCGTTTCGTCTGGATCGGACTGGCCGATCCGGTCCGCCGGGAAATTGTTCCCGTGGCCTGGTCCGGCGAAGGATCGAGCTATCTGAAAGAGATCCGTATCCAACTGGATCCGGATCATCCTGAAGGTCAGGGGCCGGCGGCCCGCGCTTTTTTCACCGGAAAGATGCAGGTCGTTCACGATTTTTTCAACGATCCCCGGACGGCACCCTGGGTTCCGGCCGCACGCCGCCACGGATTCCGGTCGAGCATCGGGGTCGCCATTTCCAGGGGGCGCCAAAACGTCGGGGTGCTCAGCATCTATGCCTCGGAAAAATCCTTCTTCGGGCAATCCGAACAGCAATTGATTCGGGAGATGGCCCTCGACATCGGTTTCGCCCTCGACTACTTCGACAACGACCAGAGGCGAAAGAAAGCCGAAACGGCCCTGGTAAAAAGTCGCCAGAATCTCTCCCGACTCCTCGAATCCAGCCTTTCGGCCAACAGGACGCACGAACCCGCGGAAATCATGCGGGAGTTTTCCCGGACGGCTCTTTCCCTGACCGGAGGCATCCGTATTGCCTACACCCTGTTCGAGCAGAACAAGGTGAGATACGAGACTCTCGGGGAAAACGGCTGGCATGAAACCACGCCGGATGACGCGCTATCCGGAGGGGACCGGTCGGACAGGAGAACACTCCGGTCTCCCGCTCCCGACGGAAAGAACGACCTTGTCCGTCTGCCCGTCTTCGGAATCAAGGACCAGGCACTGGGCTTCATGGATATCGTCTGTCCGCAAGACGAGGACTCCCGGAACATGGACATGGCCATTCTGTCCACACTGACCGCCCAGGCCGCCGTCACTCTTGAAAACGCCTTCCTGGTCCAGGCTCTTTCTCTGTCCGAAACCCGTCTTCGTGTCTTCCAGCGTACATTCGAGAGTTCGACCGCGTCCCTGTGCATTTGCGACGCCCTTCAGCCCGATTTTCCCATCGTTTTCGCCAACGATCAGTTTTTGCGGTTGACGGGGTACACCCGGAAAGAAACGCTGGGAAAGAACTGCCGGTTTCTTCAGGGGGCGGACCGGGAGCAGGAATCCCAGGCCGAGATCCGGCGAGCGCTCGACGCCGGGAAATCCGTCCGGACAATCCTCCGGAACTACCGTAAGGACGGCAGTCTTTTCATCAACGACCTCAGCCTCTTCCCTATCCTGGACACCGATGGACAAATCACCCACTACCTCGGGATCCAGAACGACATCACCGACACTCTGACTCTGGAGAAGAACAGGGAAATCGCATCCCTTGTCTTCGACATGGCGAGCGACGGGATTCTCCTTACCGACAGCGAAAACCGGATCGTCCTCGTCAACCGCGCCTTTACCGAAATCACCGGTTACACGCAGGAGGAAGCCCAGGGCAAGGATCCCCGCATTCTTTCCTCCGGGCGGCAGGACTCGTTCTTTTACCAGGCGATGTGGCACGAACTCCGGACGGCCGGCACCTGGCAGGGGGAACTCTGGAACCGGAGAAAGTCCGGAGAAGTCTATCCCGAATGGCTGTCGATCAGCACACGGAAAGACCAAAACGGCCGGATCGAAAATTTTATCGGGATCTTCCATGACCTCACGGGAGTGAAAGAATCGGAGGAACGGATCGCTTTCCTCGCCTATCACGATCCGCTGACCGGTCTTCCCAACCGCATTCTGCTCCGCGACCGTCTGGAGTACGCCATCCTGCAGACCAACCGGAGGAACAGGGAGCTCGCGATCCTCCTTCTGGACCTGGACGGGTTCAAGAACGTGAACGATCTGTGGGGCCATCATGTCGGCGACCGCCTCCTGGTGGAAGTGTCCCGCCGCATGGCCGGCGCTGTCCGGACCAGCGATTCCGTGGGCCGCATGGGAGGCGATGAATTTCTCATCCTTTTTCCCGATCTCCAGAGTCTGGATGAACTGTCTTCGATCATGACCCGGCTTTTGGACCAGATCCGGCTTCCGTTCGAGATCGAGGGCCAGTCCGTCAACATTTCGGCCAGCGGGGGCGTGACCCTTTTTCCCCGGGACGCCGCCGGCGTCGACGATCTCATACGGCATGCGGACATCGCCATGTACAGTGCGAAAAACCGGGGCAAAAACCGGATCCACTTTTACGAGCTGTCCATGGAACAAACCCTGCGGAACCGGGAAGCCCTGAAGCAGGAGCTCTCCCGTGCCCTGGAAGGAGAAGACCTCCATCTTCTCTATCAGCCCCAGATCGATATACGGACCGGAGCAATCATCGGAGCGGAAGCCCTTCTCCGATGGTTTCATCCGGACGGGATCCGCTTGCCGGGAGAATTTCTGGGTTCGATTGAAAACGACGACCTTTCGATCGAACTGGGGCGCTGGGTTCTCCGGAAAGCGTTCGAGCAGCACCTTCACTGGAGAAAGAAAGGCCACTTCTTGCGTATCGGAGTCAACATCTCTCCCCGTCACTTCAACTCCGGGGCCCTGGAACAGGACCTCGAACATCTCCTCCAAAAAACCGGCACGGGTGACCTTTCCGGTCTGGAGCTCGAAATCACCGAAAATACCCTGATCAGCGATCTGGAGGAAGTCCGAAAAACGGTCCAGGCCTGCCGGACACTGGGCATCCATATCGCCTTCGACGACTTCGGGACCGGATATACGTCCCTGACCATGGTCCGGACACTTCGTCCGGACACACTGAAAGTCGACCAGTCGTTCCTCCGGGGCATCGCGGAAAACCCCGGAAACCGTTCGATTCTGGAGAGCATTCTGAAAATCGGGCAAGGCTTCGGGGAGAACGTCATCATGGAAGGCGTCGAAAATCCGGAAGAGTTCCAGCTCGTCCGCGAAATCGGATACCGGTATATCCAGGGGTTTTTGGTCAGCCGACCGATTCTCCCCGATCGTTTCGACCTATTCCTCCGGGAATGGCAGTCCGGACGGCCGTTGGCCAGGCTCCTCGACCGGACGGACTGACCGCGACCCGGAATCAGGCGAACGGTTCCGATTCTCCGGAAAAAGCCTTCCGAAGTCTCTGGACCATCGCCGTCACCTCCGGCGGCGTTCGGATGCAGGCAAGGGTCGACCGGTAGCGGACAAAAAGACCGGGACCGTCGATGTCCGCACCTTCGGGGCGGTCTTCTGCCATCCAGCGTGTCCGGGGAAAGCAGTGTATGTGCAGATGGGAGCAAACCTCCCCGAAACTGAGGAAATAGACCTTCCGGACCGGTTCCGTTTCAAGGAGAACCTTTTCGGCCAATGCCCGGAAACGATCGAGGCTGTCCCGCTCCTCCCGGTCAAGGTCCATCCACCGGACCACGTGGCGCCGGGGAGCGATCACCAGATAGCCGGGAAGGGCGATGTTTCCCATATGATAGACGCCGGCGACATGATCCCGGGCGATCCGCCGTTTTGGGCTTTCAAGCTCGCAGCATACGGGACAGTCGCGCCCCATTCCGCCTCCCAGGAGGATTGAACTGAATTGAATTTCCACAGTATGATGACAGGATGGTGTCCTCTTTCCGAACGTTTTTTCCGGACGATCCGGATGGAAAAACGGTCCGGAAACGGCCCCGGACGAACGTTCCGGTTCCGGGGTCCATTTCTGATCAAACTCTTGCGAGACTACCAAGGAGACATTATGGCCGTGGTCCATTGCACACGATGTGGTGCCGATGCGGAAGGTCTGGAAAGTGCCCCTTTTCCTTCCGCTCTCGGAAAGGAAATCCAGGATTCTGTCTGCCGGGTCTGCTGGTCGGCCTGGGAAGACATGCGCGTCAAGGTCATTAACGAATATCGTCTGAACCTGGGGATGCCGGAGCACCGCAACATGCTCGTGAACATCACCCGTGAATTCTTCAACCTTCCAAAGCCACAATCCTGAACACTGCCCGGGCCCGTTTTGCGGGTCCGGGAATCCTTCCGTCTACAAAGATTCCGACACCGCTTTCACGCCCGTCCTTCGAAAATATCGATCGGGAGAGGATCCGAAGGGCAGATAAAGGGTCACCGGGAATCCTCCCTCGAACAACAGGGAACGGATCCGGTCCTCCCGGACCCCCAGGTACATCTGAAACTCCATCATCCGGGGATGGTTTTTCTGCAACTTCGAAGCCCCTTCGAGGATCTGCTCGTCGTGGGTGGCGATCGCAAACATCGCTCCTTCCGAGAAAAGAAGCTCCATATCCCCCCGATATCGACGGCGGATTTCGTCCGGGTCGTTGGCAGACTTTCCCGATGGATCGGCATATTCTCCCTTGACGAGCCGGACTCTTCCCCGTGCTCCGATCACGCGCCGCAAATCCGCGCTGGTCCGGTCGAGCCGTGACTGCAATGTGATCGACAAGTGCGGAAATTTTTTCCGCAGGTCCAGATAGGCGTCCAGTGTAGGGGACACCGTCTCCGGCTCTTCCATATCGATCCAGATCGCCAGGGCATATTCCTCGGCGGATCGAATGACCCGGACAAGCCGTTCGAGGGCCTTGTCCGGGTGGACCCGGAACCCGAAGTCGGACAATCGGACCGAGATCCCTCCCCGGATCATTTTCATGCCCATCTGCCGGGACATCTCCTTCAAATCGTCCACCCTCCGTTCGAACGACTCCTCTCCGGAGTCGCACTCCAGGGGAACGAGCAGCGTCCCGATACCTTCCTTGTTGAGAAGCCGGGCCCTGTCGAGGGCTTCCGTCATGCTGCTCCCGGCGATATAGCGCGCGATCGGATCTGGATTTTCTCCCATGTGTTCTCCTCTTTCCTTTTCATCCATCAGCCCGGTCCCCACTCCAGCAGGCTCTCCAGCTGACGGGAAAGCCAGTCCTGCTCTGCAGGCGGACTTTCTCCCATCACCAGGTCGAAAAGCTCCAGTTTTTCTTCCTTGAGGGCCTTCACCTTCTCTTCCACCGTTCCCCGGGTCAGCATCCGGTAAACGAATACCGGACGTTCCTGCCCGATCCGGTGTGCCCGGTCGGTCGCCTGGTTTTCCACCTGGGGATTCCACCAGGGATCATAGTGGAATACAAAATCGGCGTTCGTCAACGTGAGACCGACGCCCCCGGCCTTGAGGCTAGACAGGAAGACGGAAGGAGTGCCCGGCTCCTGCCGCTGGAATCCTTCGACCAGGCGTTGGCGTTCTTTGGGCGGTGTCTGTCCGTCCAGCCGGTAGAACGCGATTTCCTCCTGTTCGAGAGCTTTTTCCAGAATATCGAGCATCCCCGTAAACTGGCTGAACAGAAGGATTCGGTGACCATCTTCCAGAGCTTCCCGAATTTTGGCGAGCGTTTCCGTAAACTTGGCCGGAGACGGGATGGGGATTCCCCCCGCGTCTGGCACCAGATCCGGGTGGCAACAGAAAAGACGGAGGCGAAGCAGCAATGCCAGCATGTTCATACGGAAAGCTTTTCTGTCTTTCGAACGGGCCCGGAGATCCTCTTTCCCTTTCGTCAGAATCGCCCGGTAGGCTGTCCGTTCGTCGTCCCCGGGTTCGACCCAATGGTCTACAATCGTCTTCGCTGGCAAATCGGAGAGGACGTCTTTCTTGGTCCTCCGCAAGACAAGTGGGGAAACCAGGGCCTTGAGCCAACGGATCCGTTCTTTCTGCCAAAGTCCACCTCCTTTTCCCTGCACATAACGCTCTTCGAAAAATCGTCGAGACCCCAGAAGACCGGGAAACAGAAACCGGAACAGACTCCAGAGATCGACAAGATGGTTTTCGAGAGGTGTCCCGCTCAAAGCCAGACGGAAATCCCCCCGGAGACGGGAAACGGCGACCGAGATGCCGGAATCCGGATTCTTGATGGTCTGGGCTTCGTCCAGAATCACGATCGAAAAATGGCGCTCCGACAAAAACGCGATATCGTTCCGGACGGTTCCGTAAGTGGTGATGACCAGGCTGTTTTCCGGAAAATCTCGTTCGGTCGACTGACGCTGGACCCCATGATAAATAATGCAAGCGACGTCAGGTAAAAACTGGCGGATCTCCTTTTCCCAGTTGTACACCAGGGAGGCTGGCACGACGATGAGAACCGGCGGAAGCGACGGATCTTCGAGTACGCGCGAAAGGAAGGACAACGTCGTGACCGTTTTTCCCAGACCCATCTCGTCGGCCAGAATTCCGTGCAACCCTTTTTCACGGAGCAACAGAACCCACCCGACCCCCTGCTTCTGATAAGCGCGCAAACGCCCGGAAAACCCGGGACCCGGCTCCTCTTCCACCGCCAAAGACAGCGGCGAGTCAAGATAGGGCCGGATCCGCTTGCGGACTTCTTCGTCCGCCCGGATATCCAGGTCCGGACGATGGAGGAGAATCATTCCGGCAGCATGGGGAGTCATCCGGCTTTGCCCTTCACCGTCAAACTGGAAGAGCAGGGAGAGCATTTCGAGCTGTTCGGACAAACGCCTGTCCAGAAGGATCCGATCGTCTTCGTTCAGCTTGACAAAAGGGTCGTCCGAGTCCCCGGATACCGAAGGCATCGGAAAGACGCGCTCGCCAACGGACAGAACCCCCTTTGCGAGGATCTCTCCTCCCTCCTCTTCCCGGAGAAGAACATGAGCAGACGCGGGACCATCCAGAAGCCGACCCGAACGGGTTTCCGTCTCGCCGCGGGAGAAGCCTCCCTGCTCGAGTTCGAACCATCCCGTTTTCCAGAAATACCCGGACTCTTCCGGAGAGAGATGGACCCAGGCCGTTGTCGAAGATTTCCGGAGAACTTTCTCCACGACGTTTCGGAGCAGGAGTTCCTTCTGGCGATCTCTCTTCAAAAACTCCGTCCGGAAATCCTCCTGGCGAACATGGATGTCCGGCTGGAGACTCCTTTCAGGACCGAAGAGTGGTATGCGCACATCCCGGATTTGGACGGATGGCGAAATCCGAAGACCTTGGCCTTCCGTGTACAGAAAATCGATCCGGGGCTCCCAGTTTTCCCGCACGGAAAACACATCCTCCAGCTTCTTCCCGTCCCAATGGAAGAAGAGGCGGGCATGGCCTCCCAGCTCCATGGCGTTGACAATCCTGTCCGTCCACGCTTCCAACGGAAAGGCTCCGTCCGGATCGATGTCGAGGAAAGGAGCAAGAGACAAGGGGAGCGGCTGGGGATCCTGCAGAAGAACGAGAGCGGATGGGGCGTCAAGAATCCGAATGCGCTTTCGCTCGAGCCATCGGGATCCTTTGGCGGGAAGGTCGTCCTTTCCGGTCTGCCAGTTCCCCCGAAAACGGAAACCCGTCTCCGAAGACGTCCACCGTCCCGCGAAACGCCAGGACGGCTCGGCTGACATCAGAGGAACCGGGTCCGTTTCTCCGGGTCGATAAAAATGAAGTCCCCCCCTCTCCGAAATCATCTCCAGTGGGGCGTCCGGTTTTGGGAAAAACAACGGATAACGTTCCCCCCTCCACTCCCGGATCTCTTCCAGAAAAAACGCTTCATGGATCGCTTTCCATATCGGATACTCCGGCAGTCGATGGCCTGTCGGCTGCCGAAACCGGTTGCTCCAGTCGAGATACGAGCGGTGGGACATGGCCTGACGCAAACCGGTACGAATCAGAAAGCCCCAGTCCGGAGGAAGACGGGTCAGAAAAACCCCTGACGGTCGAGAAGGGGAATAGGAACGAAGGGAAGCCGCAGGCTCTGTTCCCGGATCCGGCCCCTTCGGGGAACGCGACGTTTCCCGAGAGGACAAGTAGAGGAAGGCCCCTCCCTGAATGTGGACACAGGCGTCTTCCAGGGAGACCCATGCGCGGATGCACCGATCGCAATTTCCCAGGACAGCCTCTCCGGTCGCTGAAAAAACGATGTTTTTCGGCGATGCGTCCGGAGGATCCTCAAAAACGATGGCGATCTCCAGACGTTCAGGAAGGGCGATCGTCTTCAGAATCTTCGCGCGATCCTGACAGGCTTTTCCCAGACGGATTACCAGAGGCGGCATACCGGAAACCGCCCGACCCAGCCGGTCCATCCAGATCTGGTCGAACGGGCTGTGTTCAGATGGCTGCGTGGCCTTCCTCTCCCGTGCGGATCCGGACGACATTTTCCAGATCCAGCACAAAAATTTTTCCATCACCGATATGGTCGGTTTTTGCCGAGTCCCGAATGATCTTCAAGGCTTTTTCGTAAAGATCTGTCCCGACAACCACCTCGATCTTGATCTTCGGGAGGAAATCGATTTGCATCCGGGATCCCCGATATTGTTCCACCTGCCCCTTCTGTCGCCCATATCCCCGGACATCGCTGACCGTCATCCCCAAAATTCCCTCGTTCAACAGAGCGTCCCGGACAAACTCCAGACGGCTGGGCCGGATTATCGCCACGATCATCTTCATCCTTGCTCTCCCCCTGCATGTTCGGAAGCGACCCCAATGTCCCCGGAGGTCTCTCCTCGCACTTCAGACTGCACCGGACGGGTCGCGCTGGCGGAAACACGCACAGCCTCGGGATATCCCCACATCTTGTGTTCCGCAAAATCGAGCCCGACAGATTCCTGTGAAGCCGTCACCCGCAGTCCGGAAGCCTTGCGGATCAGATAAAAAACACCCCAGGACACGGAAAAGACATAAACCGAAACCGCCAATATCCCCAAAAGCTGCACCCCGAGTTGATGCCATCCTCCCCCGTAGAAGAGTCCCGGCTGTCCGACCCCCACGATCCGGACACGGTCGGGCGCGGCGAAGAATCCAGTGGAAAGGGTTCCCCATATTCCGGCCATTCCGTGTACGGAAACCGCGCCAACCGGATCGTCGATCCCGTTTCTGTCCACCCAGAGAACACCGGTCACTGCGATAATTCCCGCAATCGCTCCGATCAGCACCGAAACGAGAGGCGTCACGAAAGCGCAGGAAGCCGTAATGGCCACCAGGGCTGCCAGGGCGCCGTTAGCCATCATCGACATGTCTGGCGCCTTCAGGAGTGCCCATGACATAAAAGTTGCCGCCAGCACGCCAGCTGCCGCCGCCAGATTGGTCGTCATTGCCACGTAGGCAAAGTATCCGGGTGCGGGAATGTTCACGCCCAGCGTGCTTCCGGGATTGAAGCCGAACCACCCGAGCCAGAGGATCATGGTCCCCAGAATCACGAAGGGAATATTGTGGCCAGGGATCGGGAGAGGAATCTTCCTTTCCCGATATTTCCCCAGCCGGGGACCCAGAAGAAGCGTCCCCGCCAACGCGGACAGTGCTCCCTGGAGATGGACGACCGTCGATCCGGCAAAATCCTGCATGCCGAGGCGCGACAACCAGCCATTTCCCCATATCCAATGACCGACGACGGGATAGATCAGTCCCGAAAACACCACCCCGAAGACGATATAAACCGGGAAGCGGACCCTTTCCGCCATCCCTCCCCAGACGATTGCCAGAGAAACCGCACAAAAAGCCGTCTGGAAGAGGATCTTGGACGCCAAGGTGGCATCGGAATAGGAGAGAGAGGGGAAGAGTTTGTCCGCGTCGGGACCGAACGGGTTGGGGAGGAATCCGTGAAGTCCGACGAACATGTTGCCGTCCGAAAAGGAAATCCCGAATCCGACGGCCCAGAAGACGAGAGAGCTGACACCCAGGATCACAAGATTTTTTGTCGCGAGATGACCGGCGTTCTTCCCCCGGGAAAGACCTGTTTCGAGAAACGCGAAACCGGCTTGCATGAACAGGACAAGGACAGCCGCGACAACGACCCAGAGCGTGTCCATCCCTTCCATCACCTGGCTGTCGGAAGGGGCGTCCGCCCAGACCGGAGAAATCTCCAGAAGACATCCCGTCCCGCCCGAAACAAGACCGAAGGAGAGCCTCTTTTTTAAAGCTGAAGCCTTGATTTCCGGAAAACAATTCCGAATGAACATTCCGTCTGCCACCTTTCCTTATCGCAAAAAACGTTTCCTATCCTGTCAATTCCATTTGTATCGAAGACAAATCAAAGGCCCTCTCCAGCACTGTCCCGGACGGATCACAGAATCCGGTTTCGGGCGGTGATAGGACAAGCCATCGGGCACTCTTAAGCCGGATCGCGGCAAGACGAATCGGGTCAGACAGCCACCGCTGGCGGAAGTCTGATGTGACTGCTCCCCGCCGTAAACGGCGGAGCTTCCGGGGCTAACCCCGAGACTCCAGCCCGAGTCTCAAAATGTTCCGGGAGGCGTTGTGGTCCCGGTCCTTTTCCATCCCGCAGCACGGACAGGAATAGGTCCGCTCGGACAGCGGTATTTTCTGCCGGTGACCGCAGGAGGAACAGTCTTGGGACGTATAGGCCGGATTGATCTTCCGGAACTCCCGACCGGCACTTTCAGCCTTGTACGAAAGAAAGAAGAAGAATTGCGACCACGCCGCATCCCGGATGCTCCGGTTCAAACATCTGTGAGAATTCATTTCGTTGACATGAA
>JAKAYA010000003.1 GCA_021826965.1 Nitrospirota bacterium | reverse complement strand
GGGAAATAATCGGACCGGATGGGCAAGTGCCGAGTTCGACCGCCTGGTCAAAAAGGCCGTCAGTACATCGGATAAAAGAGTCCGGGAAAAAGAATATCTGGATAGTCAGAATATTCTTCTGCGTCAAGGCATTCCTGTGATACCCTTCGCCCAGGGTTTGACCAATCTTCTTGTCCACAAGGACGTCCATGGCTTTTGGCATGATCCACTTGGTAATGATCATTTCGAAGACATCCGGAAGGACAAAATCCCCCGACAGAATTCGGGGTGAACCACGAACGCACAGCTGTGGCTTTTCCCGGCCGACCTTGTCTTTTTACCGTTCCCTGTTGTATCTTCAACAAGTTTAGATGGTCCCAAAACCTAATGTGAAAACTGCCGCAAATTTCGTGGCTGCAAATTGAATCCTGACAAGGGCGGTGTCTTAACTTTTCCGATCGATCCCCAAATTTCATTCCAAGGAGCTCCCGTTCATGAAAAAACAGTATCTCCTGGCCCCAGGTCCGACCACCGTTCCGCCGGATGTCCTGCTGGCCATGGCCAAACCCATCATCCATCACCGCTCTCCCGATTTTATCCCGATCATCCAGCAGGTTCGCTCGGACCTCAAATGGCTTTTCCAGACCTCCCAGGAAGTTTTGACGATTGCCGGAAGCGGAACGGCCGGCATGGAAGCGTCGATTTCCAATTTTATGTCTCCGGGAGACAAGATTATTGCCATTAATGGAGGAAAGTTCGGAGAACGCTGGTTGAAGATCGCCCAGGCCTTCGGTGTTGTGCCGATCGAAGTCAAGGTTGAATGGGGGAGGTCGGTCGATGTCTCCGTTGTCGCGGACCTGCTTTCCAAAGATCCGACAATCCGGGGCGTCTACGTCCAGGCCAGCGAAACGTCAACCGGCGTGGCACATGATGTCCAAAAACTGGCAGCTCTCACGAAGGAAAGAGAAAATACGATTCTTGTCGTCGATGCCATTACCGCTCTTGGCGTCGTGAACCTTCCCATGGAGGCCTGGGGGATCGACGTGCTGATCACCGGTTCCCAGAAAGCCCTGATGATCCCGCCGGGACTGGCGTTTGTCGGAGTCAGCGAGAAAGCCTGGAAGCTGCAGTCGTCAGCAAAATGTCCGCGGTTCTATCTGGACCTGAAAAGAGAAAAGGACAACCTTCTGAAGGACACGAATGCCTGGACACCGGCAGTTACCCTCTGGATCGGTCTTGCCGAATCCCTGAAGATGATGCGCGCCGAAGGTCTGGAGAAAATCTTTTCCCGCCATGCCCGCCTGGCCCAGGCGACAAGAGAAGGTGTACGTGGCTTTGGTCTTGAGGTTTTTGCGAAGGATCTTCCTTCGGATGCGGTCACCGCCGTTCTTTCTCCAACCGGGATCGACGGACAAGCCGTTTACAAAAACCTGCGGGAACAATACGGCATTACCGCTGCCGGTGGTCAGGACCAGCTGAAAGGGAAGGTTTTTCGCCTTTCACACATGGGATATGCCGATGTCTTTGATGTCATCACTGCCGTGAGCGGAGTCGAAATGGTTCTGACCCGTCTGGGCTACAAAGGAAAACCCCTGGGATCGGGCGTCGCTCGGGCCCAGAATATCCTGATCCAGGAATAAATCTTCAAGGAGGCTATTTTGTCATCCGATATCCGAATTCTGATCAGTGACGCCATCTCGGAAGATGGCGTCCGCATTTTTCAGAAAGCCGGTTTTCATGTCGACATGAAAACCAAGCTTTCCCCGCAAGAACTGGCTCAGGAAATTTCCCAGTATGATGGCCTGGTCATACGAAGCGGGACGAAGGTGACAAGAGAAATCCTGAAGAACGCCGACAGACTGAAGGTCATTGGCCGGGCAGGTGCGGGACTGGACAACGTGGACCTGGAAGCGGCAACCGAACGTGGAATCGTCGTCATGAACACGCCGGGAGGAAATACTGTCACGACAGCCGAACACACCATGTCCCTCCTGATGTCCATGGCTCGTCGAATTCCCCAGGCGAATGCTTCCAACAAAGCCGGAAAGTGGGAAAAAAGTAAATTCATGGGCGTCGAGCTTTTTCAGAAGACGCTCGGAATCGTCGGTATGGGGAAGATCGGGCAGCATGTGGCGCAGATTGCCCGTGGTATTTCAATGAACATTATTGCGTTCGATCCCTATCTGACTCCCGAAGTTGCCGAAAAGTCCGGGGTCCACTCTGTGTCTCTGGAAGAACTCTTCCAGAGGGCAGACTTTATCACCGTACATACACCCCTGACGGCGGAAACGACCGGTCTTGTCAATAAACAAAGCATCGCGAAGATGAAAAAGGGTGTCTATATCGTCAATTGCGCCCGCGGCGGAATCGTCGATGAAAACGATCTGGCGGAAGCTCTTCAGTCCGGACATGTGGCTGGAGCAGCCTCCGATGTGTTTGTTCAGGAACCCCCTCCTGCAGACCATCCGCTTCTCAAGCTGGACAATTTCATTTCAACGCCTCATATCGGCGCTGCAACCAAGGAAGCCCAGGAAAACGTTGCCCTCGCGATAGCCGATCAGATGGTCGACTATCTTGGAAAAGGGATCATCCGGTTTGCGGCAAACCTTCCTTCCGTTCCGCCCGATGAACTGGCGCTTCTCTTTCCCTATCTCAAGCTTGCGGAAATCATGGGAGCTGTCATGGCCCAGGTCATTTCGGATCCGATTCGGAAGGTGACGCTGGAATATGGTGGAGAGGTTGCCAATCTTTCCACACCCTCCCTGACAATCGCAGCCCTGAAGGGGATTCTGACCCCCATCCTCGCTTCACGGGTTAACGAGGTGAATGCACCGATTCTGGCAAAGGAACGGGGCATCGAGGTTGTCGAAGTCCGTTCTTCTCATCATGGTGACTATACGGGACTGTTGACTCTCCGAATTTCTTCGGGCACGACCCATCATCAGATTGCGGGCTCCGTTTTCCAGCGCAAAGATTACAGAATCGTCTCGCTGGACGATCTTCCGGTGGAGGTTGTTCCGGAACCAATCATGGTTTATCTGATCAATCAGGACCAGCCCGGCGTTGTGGGATCCGTTGGTACGGTTCTCGGGGCACACAAGATCAATATCTCCCGCATGCAGTTTGGTCGGGACTACCCGGGAGGGAAGGCTGTATCCATGATCGGCGTGGATCAGCAAATCGATGCGAAACTGCTCGAAGAGCTCCGGTCGCTTCCGAATGTGCTTTCGCTGAAAGTTTTGCATCTTCCAGCACGGGACAAATAAAATGAATAAAAACGGAAGTTTCTTATTTTTTGCGTTAAAATGAAAAAGTCTCATCAGCCGGCATCTCTTCCGGCGAACGGAGAGAAGATCACCCGGGGCCATACTCCCAAAGGAGTTGGCCCCGTTTTTTCCCGTATCGCTTCTTTCCGGAGAGAAACGATATCACAGCTCCTCCAGTTGTTTTCTCTCTGGGGCTATACCGAAATTACGCTCCCGGCATTTGAATATCTGGACTCTCTGGCTCCCGGTCTCGATCCGGTCCTCCAGCACAAGGCATACACTCTCCAGGACCGTGGGTCTGGTCACGTTCTTCTTCTGAGACCGGATGCCACAGCCCAGATCGCCCGTCTTGTGGCACAGGGGCAGGAAAAATCACCGGAAGTTCAAAAATACGCCTATAGCACGACGGTTTTCCGACACGAAGACCATCATATTCTCGAACGGGAACTTTTGCAGACCGGCATTGAGCTTTTCGGGATTTCAAGCGCCGAGGCAGACTGGGAAATACTGACCTTGTGCTTGGAAGGTGTTCGCCTTCTCGACCTGGATTCACCGGTTTTGTCTCTCTCTCATACGGATTTGCAAAAATCCTTGATTCGTCATGCCGGAAAGGATTTACCGGAAGAAATTCAGGAGGGTCTCCTGAGAAGCTTCTATGCTCACGATGCCATGATCATGACGGACCTTCTTCGGAAAGCAGGAAAAGTCGACGGGCCCTTGATCGACGGCCTGGAACAGATGATCGGCCGCACACATTCTCTCCCGGATGCGATCCGTTTGCTAAAAACCCACCCGGTTTTCGCCTCCTCTCCGGATCTTGTCAGGGGTTCTTCTTCACTGACATTCATCCTTGAACTGGTATCGTCCTTCCAGTCCAATATTCGTGTGGACTTCGCCCTCAATCCGGGGGGGCCCTATTATTCCGGGATGGTCTTTCATCTTTATGCCAGGGGAACAAGTCAGGAACTGGCTTCCGGTGGTCGCTACGACATGCTGCCGGCTCTGTTTGGACGGCCGATGCCGGCGACCGGATTCGCTTTCCATCTGAACCGGATCGAATCCCTACTCGGGTACAGGGCTTCGGAAAACGAAAAGATCGTTCTGGAAATCCAGCTCGCCGGAACGGAAAAGCCTGTCAGGGACAAGCTGATCGAATGTGCGACCGAACTTCGGAAAATGGGGATTCCTTCCTCTTTCCGATTCGAAGAGTCTCCGCCGGAAAACAAAAAATGGGCTGTCCCCGTCTTGTTCTGGAACGGAAAAGATTTTACACTTTCCGTCCCGAATGGAAACGAGACCCGTTTTTCCAGACCAGACCATTCCGGGATATTTTCCATCCTTCAAAAACGGTAACAAATATGCCATCTGCTGGAAAAACCCGCGCGCAAATCCTGAAGAATCTTCCTCAGAGCCTCGAAGCCGAGAAATCATTTCTTGGTTCGATTCTTCTGAACAACGAAGTCATGACCGAAATCGGAGATTCGCTCAAGGAGGACGACTTCTCCCTTGACGCCCATCGAAAGATCTACATGACCATGCGGGAAATGTCGGAAAAACGCGTTCCGGTGGATGCGGTGACGCTCGCGGATGTTCTGAACAAGAAAGGGTGGAGCGGTCTCACGGGCGGATCGACCTACATTGAAGAACTGAGCCTGATCGTACCCACTGCGGCCAACGCCAAGCATTACGCAAATCTTCTGAAAGAAAAGGGAATATACCGAAAACTGATTCTATCGGCGGAGGATATCGCCCGCAAGGGCTATGAAGAATCGGAAGACGTGGAAGTTCTGCTGGACCTGGCAGAAAGAAAAATCCTGGAAATCGGGGCGAACCGAACCACCCGGGGGTTTGTCAAAATCGGGGATGTCCAGTACATCGAAGAGCAATACAAGAGACTGGAAGAGCTTCGCGCCCGGAACACCAGCGACCCTGTGATCGGTTTGCCTTCCGGTTTTATCGATCTGGACCGGATGACGACAGGGCTTTACCCGTCCGATCTGATTATTGTGGCCGGTCGTCCCGCCATGGGAAAAACCGCCTTTGCCCTGGGCATCGCCCAGTACGTTTCCTTCGATCTGAGAAAACCGGTGGGAATCTTCAGTCTGGAAATGTCGAAGGAGCAACTTTTCATGCGCTTGATCAGTTCCCATAGCCGCGTTGATTCCTGGAGCCTTCGCACGGGACAGCTGAACGGGGACAGCTGGCGGGCGGTCATGGACGCTTTCGGTGAAGCCAGTGACGTTCCACTGTTCATCGATGATTCGGGAGACCTGACCGTTTTCGAACTGCGGGCCCGTGCACGCAGGCTCAAGAACCAGGTCAAGGATCTGAGCCTCATCGTCGTGGACTATCTCCAGCTGGTCAAAGGTTCACAGAGAACGGACAACCGGGAACAGGAAATATCCGAGATTTCGCGATCCCTGAAAGCTCTGGCAAAGGAGCTGGGCATTCCGGTGATCGCTTTGGCCCAGCTGTCGAGGGCGGTCGAGAACCGTCCCAAGGACAAGAAGCCAATCCTGGCCGATCTCCGGGAGTCCGGAGCCATCGAGCAGGATGCCGATGTGGTGTTGTTCATTTACCGCGACGAGGTTTATCATCCGGAAAACAAGGAGAGCCACGGAAAGGCGGAGATCATCATCGGCAAACAGCGGAACGGCTCGATCGGAACAGTCGCACTTGCCTATATCGGGCATTGCACCCGATTCGACAATCTCGCAACAGGGTATGAGATGATGGGTCCGGAAGACTGAAAAGCCTGTTCCCCCTTCACTCCTTCAGCACTTTTCAGGGAAGTCCACTGCTCGTTGTTCCTGAGCCGTTCTGATTCTGGTTCAGCGTCGACACCGGGATCGGAAAAACATCCGTAAACGTCTTGACCGCTTCATGCTTCCTCTTGACAGAAATCTCCATCTTGACCATGAGCGGGACGAGATGGCTCTGCAAAGAGTTCCACTGATTTGTCCATTGGTGTCCGTCAAAATACAGAAGACGAAAAGACTTGATGTGGTGAAGCAGGGGATCCGCCACAACGGCCTGGGTGCCGAAAGAAAAAAGGTTCGTATCCTGTTCATGGGCAAGCAGGTATCCGTGTCCGTTTTTTTCGGGGAGAACAATATACTGGATGCCCTCCAGATGGGAAACCGGAGCGTTTTGCATGAGGCGCGTTTGCGCCAGGGTCGTAAAAAGAAGCGTGTCGTGTTCGTCTTCTGCCGAGTACTGAGGGCTTCCGATAAAATATGTCAGAGGGTCGTTGGTGTTGATGTAAACAGAAATCATTTCCTGGCGCATTTTCATGAATGCCAGTTCAATGTTGGAATCGGTTCTGTTCTTTTCGCGGATGCGCTGGGAAAGGGACGCCGTACTTTTGACCGATTCATACAATAACCCAAGAATCACTGTCAGAATAAAAAAGGCCACAAGAATTTCGAGAAGGGTAAAGCCCTGATCGTCCCAAAACCTCTCCACTGCCGAAGGATGACCGAAGGACTTCCGACGGATTTTTATCAAGGTATGCTTGAGACGAAGGAGACCAGGGACAGGGACGATCTTCCTTTCCCGTGACCTTTTATGATGGTCACCGTTATCTGGCGAATTGTCGGGAAAGGGGAGGGGGAAATCACTTCTTTCCACCGGTAACCCCGATAGTGATTGGCAAAGAAGCCGGAAGCTTCTCCCGCCGGAACAAATCCCGCTCCAACCGCTTCGGCCATTTTCCTGTCTGCTAGCAACGTCAGAATGACCTGATCTCTCGCGGCTTCATTGAGACGGATCGCCTGGTTTCTCGTTGCGAGAAGGGCCAGCACGGCAATACTGAAAACGAAAAGGGCAACCATGACTTCAAGCAGGGTGAAGCCGTGGTCTTTTCTCATAGGGGACAAACCGTCATCCTCCGCCGATAAAGGGAGACGCCCCGCCGCCAGGGATACCGGGAACGAGGGGAGGGATGTGTTGTGTTTGGACATCGCCCTTGTAGACATGGACCTTTCCGTTCAACGGACTGAAGACAAGTGTCAGGGAACGATCTCGTGCAGAGCTCAGGTGAATGGTCGTCGGCTCCACTGCCCCCGTGGGGAAAAACTGAGTGAAGGTTTTTCCCGAATCGACTTTTCCCTGATGAAGCGTGATGATCCGGTCGAAATGATATCCGACTGGTATTCTCCAGGGCTGACTTCCCGGGATCTTCAAGGGAGTTTTTTGACCGTTCGGTTCGATCTGTAAAGCGGTGACAGTTCCATTTTCCAGATTATAATACAGCCGGATCATTTTCTGACTGGAAACGGCTTCCCAGTAAAGCATACGCGATTCCGACACGATTTTTCTTGCAATATCCTTTAATCCCGGATTCTTTTTCAATACAAGCTTTGGTCCGATTACGGAAGCGATCAGGACGATCAGGAAAAGAACGACAAGAATTTCCAGAAGGGTAAACCCCGCATCTCCGAGAGATTTTCGGGATCCGGACGGCAATCCCCTGTCTTTTTGCGAAGAAAAGGATTTGCGAAGGAAAAAGGTTTTTCGTGGAATCATGGAGTCCGGTACCATATTTAAAAAGTCCAGTGCAGACTTCGAGAAAACCGGGGGACAATCAGTTATTTTAACAGGTTTCCCTTGGGATTTGATCTTAATGTCGAGGTGTCAAAAATTGCAATGTTTCCGCAATGTTCTCCGTTGAAATTTTATGTTGACAGGAATCCTGAACTCTTGTTAGGATTGGACATGGGTAGGAGTCGTCTTGAACTGGAAGCAAGGACTTAATATGAAAGTCGTTCCATAAAAACCGCAGACTCTTCGAGAGCTGCGGTTTTTTGTTTTCAGGCAAACGCCATCCGGACCCGGAACCCTAACAAGGAAACATTTACGGAGGTTAAGTTACATGGCAAGAGGACACGTCAAGTGGTTTAATGCAAACAAGGGCTATGGTTTCATTTCCCAGGAAAACGGGGAAGACATTTTTGTCCACTATTCAGCCATTGGTGGTTCCGGGTTCAAGACTCTGGAAGAAGGTCAATTGGTTGAATTTGAAATTCAGAGCGGAGCAAAAGGACCTCAGGCTGCAAACGTTCAGAAAGTGAACGCCTGATCGGCATTATCCGATAACATTGTGATTTGCCTTGTTCCAACGCTCTTAGAACACTGTTCAAGCTCAGCAAGTTGGCTTTGAGGGGTTTTTTCAAGCAGGAATAGGATCAAAGGTCTTCATAAAATCACATTGATGGATTGGATGACGGAAAGGGGCGAAAGCCCCTTTCCGTTTTTTTATGAGAAATTTCCTCAAAAGAGATGAACGCCGACTGTCAGGGGAAAATAGAGAAGCGTTCCGTTTACATAGTTGGCGTTAGGAATAATGGCAACCTTCGCTTCGAAGAAAACCCGGGAAAACGAATATCCGAGCCCCACGTCGTAATAGGGGGACACGGAGGCGCCACCCGGATAGAACGTCGGTGCGAACCCGACATCTCCGATCAGGTACAGGTCCCCCGGGGAGCCCTGGGTGAGCCTTGCGCCAATCCCGATTGTGGCAGGAAAGAGAAAGATTCCGGGATCGACAAAATCTTCCGCCTTGATCCCTCCACGGAAGAAAAAGGACGAACTCAGAAAAACGTCCCAGAAAGCGCCGGCTCCCCATCCCATATTGGTCTGATAGGGACTTGAGCCTGGAGCAATCGACCCCGGAATATATTCGCCAAAAACGCTCGGGAAAGGATCCGCTTCGACGATGCAGGGTTCAAGCGCGAGAAAAAAGCCGACAACAGCTGCAAGTAAGAGCTGGAAGAATTGAATCCGGTGCTTTAGAATGATACCCTCCTTAAAAATAGATCCGTTTCCTTAACCAGAACAGGAGATCCGAACATCGATGAAGCCTGTCCGTAACCCTCTGGCCTTGCTCCGGAAGATCTTGCCCACTTCGCTCCTGATTATGATCCTGACGACTTCTGTTTGTCTATCCGGTGGCATGACAAAGAGTGTGATGGCCGACAGTTCGAACGGTCAACCAGGTCCTGGCGGAAACGGCGGAAACGGCGGGACCGGAAGTTTCTCCCCGATGCCCCCCATGTTCGGGTCCACTTTCGGGGGAGGGGATCAGTCCAAGCCCTTCAAGCCCATCAAATCCGGCATCGAACGTTTTCCGTCCCTTGGATACCAGGAAGCGTCCGCTCCATCGGATTGCGCACGTTTTCGGTACAATTCGGCGCCGCCAACTTCCGGATTGTACTTGAGGCAATATCTCGACCACAACGACATTTCCGGGGATGTCCAGCCGTGCGTCATCGTGCATGTCCTGTACAAAGGGAATATCGTGATCTACTATGATCCGGCACGTCTGGACAAGGATTCTCTCGAATCCCTGAAATCCCTGGAGACAAATCTGAAAACGCCCCAGGCCCTGGTTTCCCAGGAACGGTTCGGATACGCGGTCATTCTTGTACAGTCCCATTCCTACCAGGCCCCGGTCGTCTTTTCGGCGTGGTGCCGGCTTTTGCCTATCTCAAAATGGGATACGATCGTTGTCAACCGGTTCATGAGTACCTACCTGGGCAATCCGCGAAAAGGAACCAACCCCTGAACGACCGGAATCATCAGTTCGCAAATAATGTATATTATGTAAAGTAGGCGGCAGGGTGGAAGATCTCTTCAGTTCCTTGAACTTCTTCAAGATCTTCTTTTATTTGCGAGATCTGGCCCAGATCATCCTGACAGGTCTCTACGACTTTTTCCTGGTCCTTTCGACAAGACGCAACGCACTTCCTTTGTTTCTCAACCAGATCCTGTACAACGGTCTGGATGCTCTCCCCATCCTGACCGTCGTGAGTTTCCTGGTCGGAATGGGAACGGTGGCCGAGGCAGGAATCGAACTGCCCAAACTGGGGGTTCAAAATCTCGTCGGTCCGATTATCCTGCACATCATTCTCCGAATCGTCGGCCCCTTTACCACCGCGTTGATCGTCACCGCCCGAACGGCCTCTTCTCTGACGGTAGAAATCGGCAACATGCGCATTTCCGGGGAACTCGACACCATCGAAATGATGGGGGCCAACATCTCCTATTTCCTGCTGGCCCCCCGACTGTTCGGAGCCATTGTTTCGACAGTCGCGCTTTCTCTCTATTTTGCCGTTATCGCTTTTATCGGGGGACTTCTGATCGCCTTTTTCGGACTTTCCATGCCGATCGTTTCTCTGGTCCGCGCGCTCGAAACGAGCATAAGCCTGCCGGACCTGGTCATACCCCTGGTCGAAAGCATCACCTATGGATCGATTATTGCGGCTGTGGGCTCCTATCATGGCCTCAAGGTCGGAGAGTCCCCGACAGACGTTCCCCAGCAGACGACACGCGCGCTTGTCAGTTCCATTGTCCTGTGCACGATGTTTTCGACATTTTTTCTGGTCTTTTCATCCGTTCTTTTTTAGCGGGAACAACGGGGACCCTGATGGCAGATGGAAGCAAAAAGGAAGAAAAGCCGATCATTCACATTCGGGACGCCTCTTTTGTATATGGCCTGGGCGACAATGCACCCGTTTTTTCCTCCCTGAACCTGGATCTGTATCAGAACGAAAACGCCTTTCTCTTTGGAGGAAGCGGTTCAGGGAAAACCTCCATCGTCAAGGCGATCATGGGACTCCTCCATTTGTCAGACGGGAGCTACGAGGCTTTCAACAGGGACATGCGCAACCCGTCGGCCAGAACTCTCTTGGCCGTCCGGAGAAAAATCGGCTTTCTCCCTGAAAGAGGCATCCTGATCAGCCAGCTGTCCGTTTTGGGAAACATGGTTTTCCCTCTTCGTTTTGTCGCGCAGCTCTCCAAGAAACGCAGTGAGGACATCGCTCTGGCTCTCCTCGAAGAGCACAACCTCCTCGAAATAAAGGACTGCTTGCCATTTGAACTGAGCATCAATATGATCAAGTCCGTGGGATTGCTGCGCGCGCTGATCTTCAAGCCGGTCCTTCTGCTCCTGGATGATCCGTTCGAAGGGCTGGATCTCGAAGGATTCCGGTTTTTTCAGAAAATCTTTGGAAAATTGCGCACGGAAAACGAGATGACTCTTTTTTTCCTGACGCGAAAGCCTATTTTCGTTCCCGGACTCTTTGCAAAATACTATGAGTTGTCCCCCGATGGCGACCTCATGTCCGTAGACTGTCAGCGTATCGAACATCACCGGCTGGAATTCACCATGATTTCCGGTGGAAAGATCCTTTAGGCCCGACAAGCCGTCTTTCTCCGATCTGGGGGGATATGAAACTTCACTACGTTCACCGGACAAATGAAAAAAGGCTTGAGCGCATCGCGGCTTTCTTCCTTTTGATACCTCTTCTTGCGCTCCTCTTCGGCTTGTATGAGGTTGCCGTCAACCAGCATGCGTTCGACCGGCGCTATACCATTTATACCGTCCTGGACCAGTCCTACGGGATCAGTCCCGGGGTTCCGGTCAAACTCGCCGGTATCACGATCGGGTCGGTCGAGTCGGTCGATTTTACGAAGCTGAACCAGATCAAGGTTGTCCTGCGCCTTCTCTCCAAATATCAAAAAAAAATCCGTAAGGATTCTTTCTTGACGGTCAAGAAGTCCGGAATTATTTCCGGTGACGTCACCCTTCGGATCAGTCTGGGATCGCCCTGGCTCCCGATCATTCTTCCAAACCACAAGATTCGTGCGGAAACGCCTCTGACTCTCGAACAGATTATGGCAAAACTGAACCCCACGATCGTCAAGCTTCAGCAAATCGTCTCGAACATTTCGGATCTGACCGATGCGATCGACAGGGGCAAGGGAACGGTCGGATCCCTTCTCCGCAAACAGGAAATCTATGACGACATCCGGGATGCGGCCGGGAACATCCGGAACACGACCGAAAAAATACGGCAATCTTCGGACTCCATCCCGGGGATCGTCCAGGATTTGAAGTCGTCCATGAACGATATCAAGAATGCGACTCCGAAACTTCCCCCGATCACGAAGAAAACGCTGGGTCTGCTGGAAGACACGAAAAAAACCGTATCGAATACGGACAACATCATTGAAGGTCTCCAGCAAAGCTGGCCCATCCGGAACCTCATCTCCATTCCCCCACCACTGCCCAGCCTGGGAGATCCGTCTCGGGCTCCCCTCTCCTATCCGCCGTCGGATGACTCTTTGAAAGGCCATCCGTGAAGAGCTTTCGATGGGTTATTCCCTTTTTCCTTCTGACTCTCCCGGTCCTTTTGCCGGGATGTGCGTCTTCGGGACCCCGTTTGTCAAAGTTGCAGGATGACGCCCGATCCGCATTATCCAATGCGAATCAGCAGATTGCCGAACACCATCCGGACACGGCCCTTCATCTTGTCCGTGAGGCCCTTCGCGCCCATCAACTTCTCGGAGACTTGCCGGACAGCGTTCGGGACATGGACCGGATCGGGTATATCGAAGCCGCAAGCGGTCAGTATTCCCGTGCGATCCTCTGGTATCAGAGAGCCGCTCTCCTGGCAAGGATCCTTAAGGATCCTTTGCTGACCGCCCAGACGGACGTCCTTTCCAGTGACACGGAGATTTTTCTTCAAGAAAACGACCAGGCTCATAAAGACCTGAAAGAAGCGCAGGAGATACTCTCCCGCCTCCCGGATTCTCCCCGGAAGAAACATATCCTGGCCCATGCCCTGAACGCGCAAGGAATGCTTTATCTCCGGGAACGCCATTTCCGGAAGGCGCTTTCTTCTTTCCAAAAAGCCCTTTCCCTGAACCGGAACAATCGGGAAGACTCGGTGGTCGCCGGGAATCTGGCGAATATCGGCAATGCCGATCTGGCCTTGAAGAACCCGCAAAAAGCCAGAGACGCTTTTGAACAGGCCCTTGTCATCGACCGAAAGACCGGGAACCCGGAAGGAATCGCCTTTGACTCGGAAGGGCTTTCTCTTGCCGAAATGGATCTGGGACTTTGGGATTCCGCCCTGAAAGCCATCCTTGCCGCTTTCCAGATCCGCCTTCAGCAGCACGATCCCGGGCAGGCGCGGAAAGATCTTTCTCTTTTCCAGAAAGTGACGTCGAAACATCCGGTGCCGGTCAATACCGTTCTTCTTCAGGATTGGCCGGTTCCATCACCATGATGCAGACTGCCATCAATATTCCTGGTTGAACCGGTCCTGCGCCCAGGGGTTTCCCTGTTCAGCCGCCTTCTTCCACCAGACAAGAGCCTTGTTGCGATCCTGTGCGACTCCCCATCCGTTGTAATAGAGAATGCCGAGCCAGACTTCGCCCCACGAATATCCCAGCAATGCCGACTGCCGGAAGCAGAGAAAGGCCTTTCTCTGCTTTTCCTTTTTCGGTCCGTGAGCGTTCAGAAAGGCCATTCCGGACTGGAAGTAACGGATGGCGCCTCCTGTTTCGGGTTTAATGACACAGCGCTCCTCCCCTTCGACGAAAGCGGGGAAAGAGGACACCAGGAAAAGACCTAACAAAAGAAAGACTGCCGACAGGAACAGAATTTTTCGGGAAGGCAACGGCCGTAGCGCCATGTTCAAAACATTCTGCCGGAAGGTTCTCTTGCGTTTTGTCGACGAGTCTTGATCCCTTGGGACAATCTCTCCCACACGTTCTTGACAGGATCGTATTCTTCGATGGCGGAAACAAAGCCTCCGGCGTTCAGTCCACCGGCGACAAGGACTTTCCCGTTCTTCAGTCGAACCGCAACAGGTTTTTCGCGGGGGATCGGATCTCTCCGCCGCCTTTTCCAGAATGTTCGATTCAGGTCAAACTCTTCGGAGGAAGTCAGGTAGTCGGCATGATATCCGTCCAGAATCAGAAATCCGTGCTTCCCCAAAGCCACGGCGACACCACCCCATCGCGAAACCGGGTCCGAAGGAAGAGTCGACCAGGAATTCTTTGCCGGATCATAGAGCTCGCATAATCCCAATGTTTTCCCGTTATAACCGTCTACGACCAGAACGCGTCCATCTTCCGCCGTCGCCGCCGATGCAGCCCATCGGGCGGTCGGATCCGGGGCAAGGCGTTTCCATCTGTCGGTCATCGGATCGTATGTTTCGGTCGTTCCCGTGTAGCCGTCTTCGCTGAATCCTCCCGTCACGAGAACTTTCCCGTCCTTCAGGAGCGCCGCGGCAGCACCCGCACGAGGAGTCGGGTCAGGCGAAAGGTTCGACCAGCGATTGCTTGTTCGGGTATAGACTTCGGTCGTTCCCAAATAGGTTTGATTGTAACCGTCGATGACCAGGAATCTTCCGTCCGGCAGAACCACGGCGGACGCGCTGGTTCGGGGAACCGGATCGGGGGTTTCCCGATGCCATCGTCCCGTCTCTGGGTTATAGATTTCCGTCCGCCCGGTGTCTTTTCCATCAAAACCACCGGAAACAATGACCTTTCCGTCTGGAAACATTCCGGCGGAAGCTCCCCATCTCGGAGAAAAGGCCATTTCCGGACGTTCAAACGCAAACAGGGATGCGCTTGAACGAAAAATCGCCAGGACGAGAAGCAGGGCAAGAAAGCATGGATGCCCGGAACAGTATCTGGATGGTGCAATCATAGGCCCCCTCGATCCGACTGGGGTGGAGTCCCCTCCTGCAGATTTTACCACCATGATGATCGGGGGATGAAAAAAGGGTTGCGGCTGGATCCGGACAAAAAAAAGGGAGGGCCATGGCCCTCCCTTTGAATCGATATTTCGACTTTTTAGAAGCTGACTTCCCGGATCGTGTCGGCCGGAGTGTCCGCTACAAAGAGGACACCATGAAAGACCGTCAGGGCGCCGGGGAACTGGAAATGACCTTCCACACCGGATCCGTCTTCCCGTCCGGCAATCGGAACGCCGCCGTTGATTGTCGCGCCCGCCACGGTGGAAACGACGCCCGTGGACAGATCCACCATCCGGATATCGGCATTGGCACCGTCAGCAACATAGAGCTTGTTGCCGTCAAGGCTCAGGGAAACCGGGTGATAGAAGTAGGCATCCGGTCCGGGACCGTTCAGTGTTCCGGGAAAGCCCGCATGACCGGCCAGGGTGGAAACGGAATTTGTTGCAAGAACCATCTTCCGGATGAGATTGTTGCGGGTATCCGCAATATAGAGAACCTGACCGTCTGCGGAAATCACAAGGGACCTGGGTTCATGGAAGGTGGCCTGAGCGCCGACTCCATCGGCCGAACCGGCCATGAGCTTGCCGGCTCCTGCCAGCGTTGTCACGTTATTGGTGGCCAAGTCGATTTTCCGGATCGCGTTGTTTCCCGAGTCGGCGACGTAAAGAGTCTTTCCGTCCGGAGAAATGGCAAGACCCCTCGGGGCTTCAAATCCCGCTTCTTTTCCGGCACCGTCTCCGGAGCCCGGAAAGGTGTGGCCGGCAACCGTCGAAACGGTCTTGGAAGCCAGATCAATCTTCCGGATCATGTTGTTTCGGGAATCGGCCACATAAAGTGTTTTTCCGTCCGGAGAAATGGCCATGCCTTCCGGGTTGTTGAAGCGGGCGTTGGCTCCGACACCGTCACGATAGCGTGCCCGATGATCGGATCCGGCAACATCTTCAACGTCAACGGAGAGATGATGAAGCTCTGCCGGAGTAACAGTTGTGCCTGTCAGACCATTCGAAGTGATTTTTCGGATCATGTCGTTTCCGGTGTCCGCAATGTAAATCGTGCCATCGGGAGCGGCGAGAATCCCTTGGGGAAACTCGAACCGGGCCTCTCTGCCCGGACCTTCAACAGCCCCTCTTTCATGAAAGGATCCGGCAATGGTGGACACGGAAACAGCCTGAGCTTGCATGCCGGCTCCCAAAACAAGACTGGCACCCAGACCAAGGGAAATCATTTTGGCGGATGCTTTCCATTTTCGGTTGATGTTCTTGCCCATCTCTCTCCCCTTTTTCAATGTGTCCTCCTTGCGGATTAAGGCAACCCCGGATTGACCGAAAGCAAGGTTGTGGACCCGGTCAGATAGGTCCATGCGAGAGTCCGTCCGCCAACGTCATCAATCATCTATAAGTGCAAACGGCTGAACTCTCCCTCTTATTTTGAATCGGTCAACTGTATACACCCTTCCTGAAAAAAAATCAACAAAGAGTCACGAATTTCCGGGATGTTTCGCACCTGAATCATGGTTAGGCACGGCGGCTTGGTGATGGCTCCTTGAGAGGAAATTCATCCTTGGCGCGCACTGGAAACCTCGCCCTTCAGGCCTGATCTTTACCCGTATCTTCGTTGAGTGAGCACGGGAGATGTGGGACGATTTTGAAGATTCGTGAAGATGATCCACATGGCGGCCAGGTCGTCGAGCCGCTGGATTCCTCTCCAGAGGGTTTCGGTCCCGGGTTCCCCATCCCCTTTTCTTCCCAGAAAGCCTCCCAGTCCCGCCACCATCCGGGTGGCCTCCCGAAGCGTCGGAGGGGAGGCGTCCGGAGCCACCGGAACCCGGGTCTGGAACGTGACGAGAGCCTTCCATTCGTGTTCTTCGAAAAAGACCGTGCAGGGAACATCCGGGGTCTCCCGTCCCCGCCGGACCAGGTGGAACAACCGCCAGGCGACCACCAGATCGATGGCCAGACACGCTTCGATCCGGTGGTCGTTTCCCAGTTGCCGGTCCTCGATCTTGCAGCCGGACTTGAGGGTCCGGTGAAAGACTTCGATCCCCCAGCGCCGGGTGTACCAGACCACCTTTTCCAGCGCCTGCGCCAGAGTCTCGACCGTCATTGAGGTGAACAGAAGCCAGGAGAGAGGCTCGGCACCCGCCGGTGCGTTCTTTTCTGTGGCCGCGACCGCCCACAGGGTGACGGGAGACAATTCCTTCTTCCGGGGGGTCGGAGGAGCCAGATCGACCTTCGCGAACCGGATCTCGAGCGTTGTCTCCCGGGCGGCCCGGCTGTGCCGCCTCGGGACCTCAAGACGGATCTCTCCGTCCGGCGACTGCTCCAGAAGTGTTTTCCAGAGAGCGGTTCCATCGGTCTTCTTCCGGGGTTGAAGCGCCCGGATCAGAAGCTTGGGTCCATTCGGATCCCGTTGGGCCAGTTCGAACAGGTCGTAGATGTCCGCTTCCCGGTCCCCCATGCTGACAAGGGTCGTTCCGGGAAGGCGTTTCTGAACCTCCGCCACACGAGAGAAGCCTTTGAGCCATTTATAGGACTCCTTCTCTGCGATCGGCGCTGTTTTCTTCTCTCGTTCCTTTTTCTCTTTTTCCTTCCGGTCGGCCTCTTTCTCTTCCCGCGTTTGTTCCCCTTTTTCCACCTTCGGAGGATCCGGAGGTCGCACCCAGCACTGAACGTCGACAAGCCCCAGAGGCGTTCCCGAGGGGTCGAAGGCCATCGTGTCGTGCATCAGAAGCCCCAGGGACCCCTTCCGATGATTGCCGATGGGCCCCAGATCCCGGGTGTCGGGATGGGCCGTATAGTCGAGTTCGGATGTATCCTGCACGCACAGCACCACCGGATGTTCGGCCATGCGTTCTTCGGTCTTTTTGGTGTGCGCACTCAGAAGAACATCCATCGTCACCTTCTCATGGTCGAAAAAACGGTAGGCCGCCTTGGTTTTGGCCCGGCTCCCGCAGGCCTGGGGCAGTTGCGCGGTCGGACGAGCGAAGAAGTCCCGGGCCAGCATCAGAAGCCGGGCAGCGAGCCGCTTGTCCGGAAGGGATACCCCCAGAAACTCCTCCTCCGCCCAGTCCGCCGGAACGGGCGAGAGAGGGACGGGCGGTTCGTAGGCCGACTCCACCGCCCGGAGAAGAAGCCGTGCGTCTTCCCCCAAAGGATACACCAGAACCTTCTTGACCGGCACGCCCCGGCCCTGTCGTCCCTGTCCCGCGGTTCGTCCGATCTCCACCCATCCCGCCGCCCGGTAGCAGGTTCCTTCGAACCGGCCCTCCTCGACGAAAGTCTCGAGAAGGAGAGGCCGCTCTCCGGTGGTTGCTTCCCAGTCTCCGGAAACCATCCTGACCGCCTTCCCCAGAATGTGCGAGGCCAGATGGGGAACCCGCACATGCGGCAGAATCAGGAAGCGGCTGTTGTTCACCACCCGGGACAAGGCTTTGACCCGCCGGTCGGGACTCCATCCGATCCAGGCGTCCCGGACCGCCACCTTCCAGGCGGCCGAGGAGAAGGAGAGAGCCCCCACGTATCCGGTCCGGGAGCTTTGCACCAGATACCGGATCTGGGCGCCGCACAGAGGTCCCTTCCCCAGGTAGTGGTACCGCTCCATCATCGTGTTCCAGATCCGGGACAGGGCCTTGTCCCCGTGGGGCACCCGGACCAGGGAGATCTCTCCCAGTTCCGGAAGGGAGCCTGTCAGCGCCGGGGCCATCCCTTCCAGATCCCCCCGCTCCTTCGTGCGGGAAAAGTCCAGAATCCGGGCGGACGGAAGAACAATCCTCCCTTTCTCCTCGAGTTTCTTGAGGGCCACCCGGCAACTCATCTCCTTGAGCGTTCCCGCCCGGTTCTTCCAGTCCAGAAGCCGGCACACCGCCCGGGACAGTTCCGTCCGGCTCATGCCGCTGACGATCAGCTCCCGGATCTTCCCGATCGTCTCTTCCCCGAATGTCTGTCCGCAGATCTTCATGGAAAAAATCGTACAGAAAAAGTTTTCCGGTGTTCACTCCCGATTTATGGGGCATGGTCAGGCCTTCAGGGAGGGTATACAGCATCTCCTCTCAAAGTGGCTGGTTTTGAATCGACCCTATGTGGCTGGTTTTACCCGACCGCTAACACCAAGAGGAACGGAGGGAGAGGGAGAGAAAACAAATCGAATCATGATTCGTAAATATACTCTTTATGTCTTGCGGTCCTTTCCGTTTAGTGAGATACTTATATCTCACTAAGAAAGGAGAACATCATGGCCGTATCTCTGCGACTACCGGACGACATTTCAAACCGTCTGCAAAAATTAGCGCAACTCACCGGGCGCAGCAAGACCTTTTACATGATCGAGGCGATCCGTGAGCACATCGACGATCTTGAGGACTTATACCTTGCCGAGCAACGGTTGATTGCCAATCGTGCCGGGAAATCTCAATCCATTCCGCTGGAAGAAGTGATGAAGCGTTATGGCTTGGAAGATTGATCTCGATAGCGCCGCAGAACGCGATCTGGACAAGATCGACCCGCAAACAGCGAGGCGCATCCTTGCTTTTCTGCATGGCCGTGTTGCACAGCTTCACGACCCGCGCAGTATTGGGGAAGCACTTAAAGGTTCCAAACTTGGAGAGTTCTGGAAGTACCGCGTTGGCGACTATCGAATTATCAGCAGCATCGAGGACGGCGTTTTCCGGATCCTCGTTGTAAAAATCGGAAACCGCCGTGAGGTGTACCGATAAATCTCTTCACTTCAACAACTCTGCCAAATCTTCCGCCTTCAGGTGCGTGTAGCGTTTAAGCATCTGGAGCGTCTTGTGCCCGGTGATGGCCGCAACCTGCATGGGGTTCAGGCCCTTTTCGAAGAACCGGGAAGTGGCCTCGTACCGGAGGTCGTGGAAGGTCAGGTCCGCCAGGAAGGACGGATCCGGCTTTATCCCCTTTTCCTCGCATTCCTGCTCGTAGGCTTTCCGGGCGCGCTTACAGGCTTCTTGAAAAACTCTTGTTACCCCAAGTCCCTTTGCGTTATATCCCCATACTTGCCCATCCATCCGGCGTGGAATGTCAGACAGGATCCGAACGGCTTCCGTCGAAAGAGGGATCCGCCTGGGTTCTCCCGTTTTCGTTTCCGGAACAGTGAGAACCTTTTTCTTGAGATTGACATGATCCCATTTCATATTTGAGATTTCCCCCCGGCGCATCCCTGTTTCGATGGAAAAATGGACAATACTGGTGAGGGAAGGGGAAGAAGTACAGGAAAGGATTCTGTTCAACTCTCCGGGGAGAAGGCGGCGTTCTCGTGGGAGAGGATTTTTGGGTCTCCGGACGTTCGGAACAGGATTGATGAGTCCACCCATCCCCCAATCCTGGGCCGCGACCGTGAAAACGTGGGAAAGAAGATTCAGAAGACGGTTGACAGTGGAAGGGGAAGCTTCCTTTAGCCGTTCGTCCCTCCACTTCGAAATGTCGGAGGAACGAATATTCGACAAAAAACGGGATCCCAAGGAACTTTTTCGCCAGTGATCCAGCTTATCCTTTTCCTTGAGGTGTCCTTTTTTCCCAGAAGATACTTCTTGTTCGTACCGGTCCAACGACCAACGAAAACACCTTTTGACATTTCTGATTCGACGGTAAAAGCCCAAGCCTCTGCCTCAACACGGGTATCAAAGGATTTCCGTTGAACAGGCTGACCTTTTCTCCTGATGGAAGCTTCCCAGGAAACTCCTCCATCCTTGAGTTTTCTTTTCCAGAAAGTTGCCATTTTTCCAACCTCCGATTTTTGTACTTATTGTCGGAGAAATTCAATATGTTGGAAGTTGTCGGAGAGAAAACTTTATTAGATTGGCACTGGTATTGGCGTCCCCAACCGGATTTGAACCGGTGTTACCGCCGTGAAAGGGCGATGTCCTAGGCCTAACTAGACGATGGGGACGTGGTGTGGTGCGGGAAACGAATGTGCATTATGTCTTCAGTTTTCGTTCATGTCAAGCCTGTGAGGGATTGACTTTTTTCTCTTTTGGAAAGTAAAATTCCTCAATTTTCTTAAATTTCGAAAATTTTCTTCCTCTGCTGTTTTTTGTTTTTTTATCCAAAGGCGCCGTAAAACTTCGGCCTTCATGCCGGAGCTATAAGGCGTGTGCTTGACCTTTGTGCAGCTTTGTTTGCAATGCACAATATGAGAAAAACGTTCCGATATCGGCTGTATTCGACCCGCAAGCAGGAGACTCTTCTGAAACAGCAACTGGAGGAGTGCCGGTGGCTCTACAACCATTTTCTGGAACACCGGAAGAACGCTTGGGAATGGTATGGCGTTTCCCTGTCTTTGTACGATCAGATCGGGGTTCTTCCTTCTTTGAAGAAAACCAGACCTTCTCTGGAAAAGGTCTATTCCCAGTCCCTGCAAAACGTGTCTGTGCGCATCGATCTGGCGTTCAAGGCGTTTTTCCGGAGGGTGAAACACGGAGAGAATCCGGGCACTCCCCGGTTCAAGGGAAAAGGACAATATTCCTCGCTGACCTTTCCGCAATGGAACAGCGGCTGTGATTTGACGGGCAACGGATTGAGACTGTCGAAAGTCGGAACCGTTCCGGTCGTTCTTCATCGGGCTATTGAAGGGAAAATCAAGACCTGTACCGTTCTCAAGTCTTCCACCGGGAAATGGTGGGTCACCTTTTCCTGCGAGAACGTCCCGGAAAAGGTTCTTCCCTCCAACTCTCTCCCGGTCGGAATCGATGTCGGGATTAAAACGTTCGCGTCCTTGTCGGATGAAACAGAAATTCCGAATCCGAAGTTTTTCAGGCGATCGGCGAAAAGACTGGCTCAGGCCCAAAGAAAACTCGAACTCCAGCAAAAAGGATCTCCGGAAAGAGAAAAAGCCCAAAAAATCGTGGCGAAGGTCCATGAAAACATCGCATTCAAAAGAACGGACTTTGCCCACCAGGAATCGGCGAAGATCGTGCGACAGTTCGGACGGATCTTTGTCGAGGATATTCATGTCAACGAAATGAACACTCATCGATGTTTGAACCGGAGCATCCGGGATGCGGCGTGGTCGCAATTCTTCTCCTGTCTCTCGTACAAGGCTGAAAGTGCCGGTCGAGAGTTCCGGAAGATCAATCCGGCCTATACGTCCCAAGACTGTTCTTCCTGCGGACACCGGCAGAAAATGCCGCTGTCCGAGCGGACCTATTCCTGTCCGTGCTGCGGGATGGAAAAGGACCGGGACCACAACGCCTCCCGGAACATTTTGAGACTCGGGCTGGAGTCTCCGGGGTAGCCCCGGGAAGCTCCGCCCTTTAGGGCGGGGAGCAGTCACGACAGACTTCGGAATTTCCGGCGGGCAGGATCTGCCCCCACATCCCCTACGGGTCAGGAAGCAAACAGCACCATTTACTTTTTAAGGAGCAGGTCTGAATGAAACTTTATGAGCACGAGGCCCTTGAATCGATTTACAAGAAATACAAGATCCCTTCACCCCGCTTTGTTTTTGCGACTGAACCGAACGACAAGGTCCGGGAGTTTGTTGAAAAAGAACCGGCTGTTGTCATCAAGTCCATGGTTCTGGTCGGAAAGAGGGGAAAGGCCGGAGCTGTCAAGGTCGTGTCCGACAAGGTCCAGGCAATCGATGTGTTCAAGGATCTGGCCAGCCGGGAAGTCTATGGAGAGAAATCCATCGGAGCACTGGTCGCAGAAAAGCTCGACATCAAGAAAGAGTTCTATCTGAGTGTGACCTACTCGACCAAAGACCGGGCGCCCGCCATTATTTTCAGCGAACATGGCGGAATGGATGTCGAGGACATCAATCCCTCCCTGATCCATACTCATGTCGTCAAGGATGTCCGGAGCGTCTACCCTTATCAGATTCGAAATTTTCTGGTGGAAATCGGTTTTTCCGACTCCGACCTTCTGCGTCCTCTGTCCGAGCTCATCGTGAATGTGTACAACGCATTCTGGCAGACGGAAGCAAGACTTCTGGAAATCAATCCTCTCGTGGTGGCCCAGGTGGCGGACAAGAAGAAACTCGTCGCTGCAGACGCCGTCGTTTTGCTCGACGACGATGCTTCGGTATCACCGGCCGTTCGTTATGGGGCTCGCGGAGGAATGGGACGCCCCCTGACACAGCGCGAGCAGGATGCGATTCTGATTGATCAGGGTGATCATCGGGGAAAAGCGGGATCGTATGTCGAACTCGACGGCGATGTCGCCTTGATGACGTTTGGCGGAGGCGGAAGCACGGTGACAGCGGAAACGGCGATCGAGGCGGGGCTCCGGATCGCGAATCTCACGGACATCGGAGGGAATCCGCCGGCCGAAAAAATGTACAAGATTGCGCGTATCATTTTGTCCAAGCCGGGATTGAAAGCGGTTCTGGTATGCGGGGGGACGGCCAGCAATACCCGAATCGACGTGACTCTTGGAGAGGGGTTGGCGAAAGCTCTCGATGACATGAAAGCGGAAGGAAAACTGAATCCCGATCTGGTCTGGGTCGTTCGCCGAAGCGGACCTGAATATGTGAAGGGGCTCCGGATGCTGCACGAATGTTTTGTTCGTAATGGTATTCGGGGGGAAATATACGACTCCCAGCTTCCGATCACGGAAGCCCCTCTCCGCCTGCGCGAGTTGATGATCAAGCATATTGCCTATAAGCCGGAAGACATCGCCTGACGACAGTCAGGTCTGTTTGCCTGAATCCCCAAGGAGGATAAGTTTGAAAGGTCCAGTCTACCTGAATGAAAAAACCGGCGTTGTTGTCATCGGCGCAACGGGTCGGGAAGCTTCCCAAGTGATCCGCGAATCGGAAACCCTTTATCCCGGTATCGTCAAGGCAGGGGTAACTCCCGGTAAGGGCGGCAGCACAGAGCTTCCCGTTCCTGTTTTTGATACCCTGAGCCAGTCCCTTCAGGATCCGAAAATCGGGAATTCCATCAATACAGCTCTTATTTACGTGCCGCCTGTTTCTGTTCTGGATGCGGTCATGGAGTGTCTGGATGGCGGAATAAAAGTGATTTACGTCATTACGGAACACGTTCCGATCCGGGATTCGGAAATCATTTATCAGGAGAAAGTGCGGCGCGGAGCCGTCATTGTCGGAGGCACCAGTCTCGGATGTTTTGTTCCGTCCGTCGGTCGGATCGGTGCAATCGGAGGAAAGGATCCGTCGATCGCCTTCAAGGCGGGCGGTCTGGTGATCATTTCGAAGAGCGGCGGGCTGACGGTGACGACTGCGGAAATGTTCCGGAGAAGGGGTTGGGGGACATATTGTGCTTTGGCCATCGGTGGGGATATTATATCCAACACCACGTATGCCGATGTCCTTGCGGAATTAAAGGACGACCCCAATGTCAAGGGTGTGGTCATGCTGGGAGAGCCGGGTGGTTCCTACGAGGAGCAGGCGGCCGAAATGATTCAGGCGGGCGGATTCAACAAGCCTGTTGCCGCCTTTATTTCAGGCCGGTTTCAGGAGCGCATGCCGGAAGGCGTGGCCTTTGGTCACGCAGGCGCGATTGTGGAGAGAGGGATGGGAAAGGCTTCCGACAAAATCGCTCGGTTGGAAGTCGCTGGCAAGAATCATCCCGTCAAGGTGGCTTTCTATTATCATGAACTGGTTTCTGCAATCGAGTCGTTGGGTGTTCCCCGCGATTTTGAGGACAGCGTCACGGATCATGTGAAGCCCCTGTATTCCACAATCAGTTAACTGGATCGTATCCGGAGGGAGGTGAGGTCACATGGCGGAAGAAAGAACACAGCAATCCTTGGGCAAGACTCTTGTCCTTGCATTAATTGTTCTGGGCGGGACGTTGCTGTTTGTGATGTATCTGGGAAGGGAAGCGGAGATCAGCGCGAACGCCGCACACCACCTGACTTGGCCGTGGCCCTGAAAAGGGCATTCTTGTCTTTATCTTTTTTGATTTTCTCGCAGTCTTTCATTAAATAAGGATGGCCCGGCGGGATTTTCCTCTGCCGGGTCTGTTCTTTTTTGACGAACGGGTCGTTCGCAGGGTCCAGGGCATTCATGAAGCCATTCATGAAGCATAGTGAAGTAAAGGATTTTCGGCCATTCAGGTTGCAGGGTCCAAGGATTCATGAACCGGAGCAATGTGGCTTGGTCTGGGTTCTTGGCTCTTCATGCTCCCCGATGGAAGCGTTTGTCGGGGGGGACAGTTTCATGGAAATAAAATCTTCCCTCACTTCCCCAAAGGAATTATTACAAGGAGATTAAGCAATGGGGCTTAACCTGACGCAAAAAATATTCAAGGAACACTTGGTTTCCGGGGAGATTTTGCCGGGAAAAGAAGTTTCGATCAAGATCGACCAGACCCTGACGCAGGATGCGACCGGTACGATGGCCTATTTGCAGTTCGAGGCACTCGGGCTCGACAGGGTCCGGACCGAGCTTTCGGTGTCCTATGTGGATCACAACATGCTGCAGACCGGTTTCGAGAATGCCGACGATCATCGGTATCTCCAGACTGTCGCTGCGCGTTATGGCATCGTGTTTTCCCGTCCGGGAAACGGTATCTGCCATCAGGTCCACCTGGAGCGCTTCGGGAAGCCCGGCAAGACCATGCTCGGATCAGACAGCCACACCCCCACCAACGGCGGACTTGGCATGATCGCCATCGGGGCGGGTGGGCTGGATGTGGCCCTGGCCATGGGGGGAGAGCCATTCTACCTTTCGATGCCAAAAGTGGTCCTTGTCAAGCTGACCGGAAAACTCCAGCCATTTGTGTCTGCGAAGGACATTATCCTTGAGCTTCTCCGCCGCCTGACAGTGAAGGGCGGAGTCAACCGGATCTTCGAGTATGGCGGGGAAGGAGTTTCCAGCCTGTCTGTTCCGGAACGTTCCACCATTACGAACATGGGAGCCGAACTCGGCGCGACAACCTCCATTTTCCCGAGCGACGAAAAAACGCGCCAATACCTCAAGGCACAGGGTCGGGAACAGGATTACCGGCCGTATGCTGCGGACGCAGACGCCAGTTACGACGAAGTGGTGGAGATCGACCTGAACACGCTGGAGCCACTCATTGCCCAGCCCCATTCTCCGGATAACGTCGTGAAGGTCCGGGAGATCAAGGGTATTCCGGTCAGCCAGGTGGCCATCGGGTCCTGCACCAATTCCTCTTATAAAGATCTCATGGGGATTTCGGCCGTCATGACCGGAAAGACCGTTCACCCCAATGTCAGCCTCGGTTTTTCTCCGGGCTCCCGGCAGACACTGGAAATGATCTCTCAGAACGGGGTGCTTGCCAATCTGATCACTTCCGGAGCCAGACTTCTGGAAAGCGCTTGCGGTCCCTGCATCGGAATGGGTTTTGCTCCTCCTTCCGGCGGGGTCTCCGTCCGGACGTTCAACCGGAACTTCGAGGGCCGGAGTGGAACCAAGGATGCGAAAGTCTACCTTGCAAGCCCCGAAGTGGCGGCCGCCTGCGCCATCACCGGCGTGATCACGGACCCCCGCGATCTGGGTGTTCCCTTCAAATCTGTCGATATTCCTGAAAAGTATGTTCTGGACGACCGGATGTTCATCTTTCCCGAATCCGACGGATCGAAGGTCGAAATCGTTCGCGGTCCCAATATCAAGCCTCTTCCCACAAGGGACCGTATCGCGTCCAAGCTGTCGGGGAAGGTCCTTCTGAAGGTCGGAGACAATATCACGACGGATCACATCATGCCGGCCGGTGCGAAGGTTCTCCCTTTGCGTTCCAATGTTCCGGCGATTTCCCAGTACGTGTTCGAGGCGATCGATCCGGCCTTCCCCAAAAGAGCCAAGGAAGAGGGCGGCGGGTTTATCGTCGGCGGTACGAATTATGGGCAGGGGTCCAGCCGGGAGCATGCTGCCCTTGCTCCGATGTATCTGGGCGTCAAGGGGGTCATCACCAAAGCTTTTGCCCGTATCCATCTGGCCAACCTGATCAACTTCGGGATCCTTCCGCTGACGTTTGTCAACGAATCCGATTACGACAAGATCGAAGCCAGCGACACGCTCGAACTGGACACGACACATCTGGAAAACAAGCCTTTGACCCTGAGGAACGTGACCAAGGGGATCGATATTCCGGTCACCCACTCGCTGACCGGGCGCGATCTCGAAATCGTCAAGGCAGGTGGAACTCTGGCATACGTCAAGAGTCGTTCGAAGAAGTAGGAATGGCGGCTGGGCAAAGAGCCGGCAGATACGTTCGCCGGCTCTTTTTTTGTCCGGTTCCCGGTTTTTTCCCCGGAATTTTCAGGAGGTCTCATGTCTGATTCAAATGAAGGAGCATCTACCCGCAACTGGCGCACATCTGTCGGTGGCCACATCGATGGAAAGGCTGTCGTCCGGGGGTATCCTCTGGATGATCTGGTCGGAAACGTCACTTTTGCAGAGGCCATCTACCTGGTCCTGAAAGGGGAGCTTCCGACCGAACGGGAACGAAAGATTATGGAAGCCATGCTCGTGGCCTGTATCGATCATGGCATTGGTCCTCCGTCCGTAGTGTCTGCCCGTACGGTTTTTTCCGGTGGAAATCCGTTGAACGCAGCTGTTGCGGCGGGTGTTCTGACTCTCGGAGATCATCACGGAGGCGCAATCGAACAATGCGCCAAGGTTTATCAGGAACAGTTGACAGACGATGTGACGGACGTGAAGGCTCATGCCCGGAAGGTTGTCAACGAATTTGCCCAGAAGAAAAAGCGATTCCCCGGATATGGCCACAAGCTGTACAAGCGGGATCCAAGAACCTTGCGTCTTCTGGATCTGGCAAAAGAGTACGGTTTCGCAAACCGTTTTGTCGAATTTGCCGTTGCTATCCAGGATTGTCTGGAAGCCGATTCCGGTCGACCTCTGCCGTTGAACGTCGACGGGATGATCGCCGCGGTCATTTCCGAAATGGGCATTTCCTGGAAGAACGGGAAAGGGATCTTCATTATCGGTCGAATTCCCGGACTGGTTGCCCATGTCGTCGAGGAGTGGAACCGGGAAAAACCCTTCCGCAGGCTGGAAGAGGGTTCCTATGACTACGATGGCAAACCTCTTCGTGCGGTCCCGGAAAAAAAGAAATAGACCGGTGGTTGAGCAAATTCCTGTTATCGAATGTTTTGCCTTCTCCTGTCCCGGACAGGGGAAGGCTTCCGGAGGCCTGACTTTTGGCGGATGCTGAACCCGAGGATCTTCCAACCCGGACAGGGGAAAGACATGACTCCGACAGCCCTTCCGACCCGACGCCGAAGACGGGTGTCACGGCTCCTTCCTGGTATCTGAAATCCGTCAAAATTGTCCTGATCGGCCTTCTCCTGATCCAGGTGGTCGTCATGATCTGGGGGACCTTCGAAGCCGGAGTTCTGGCCATTCGGGCGATGCCCTACGGTTTTTTGAACGTTCTCAAAAGTCTCATTGTCAACAGTCTTCTGATCCTTGCCCTGGTAGAAGTTTCCCGGACGGTCGTCGCCTACTTCACTCTTGGACGGGTCAAGGTGACATTTATCGTCGACACGGTTTTGGCCGTCTTCCTGTCCGAAGCCGTCGTGACCTGGTTTTCGGGAGAATCCATCATTCGCGCGATCGAGCTGATCCTGATCCTTCTGGTCCTCATGATCCTTCGTGTCGTCGCTATTCAGTACCATCCCTCCCGTCGGGACAACATGCCTGAACCCGTCGGGGAGAGCCAGGCCCTCCGCCATCTTCTGGCCCGACTCAAACGCAGGACGAGAAAACCGTAAAGCCTCCCCATCCGTTGGTGGATTGATGAAACTGCTCAATCTTTGATAGAATTTTCAGACCGTTTTCGAAAGAGAAACGACCTGTCTTCAACAGATTTTTCTCCAGTTGCTGACCCCCCAGGATATCGAGGTGCGCCATGTTTCAGTATGAAGCTCCGGAAGGAGCACGAATGATACAGGTCTGGATCAACGGAAAAGAATGGCAGGTGCCGGAAGGTCTGACAATGATTCAGGCCATGTGGCATACCGGACATGAGGTCATTCACGGAATCGGCTGTCTCGGCGGAGTCTGTGGAGCCTGTGCCGCCGTTTATCGCATGCCCGGGAACTTCCGGCTGTTCAATGCGCTGGCCTGCCAGACTCTGGTGAAAGAAGGGATGGCTTTCAGTCTGATCGCATCGTACCCGACGCAACGGGCGCACTACGACATCGAACAGATTCCGGACGCAAAGGAAGGTCTTTTCACCTTATACCCGGAATCGGCGACTTGTCGTAACTGCAACGCCTGTACGGAAGTCTGTCCCCAGGGAATCGATGTTCGCACGTCCGTATGGCAGGCAGCGTTCGGGGATTTCAAGGGTGTTGCGGAAACCACGATGAGTTGCGTGATGTGCGGCCTGTGTGTGTCAAGATGCATCGCGGAAATGGCTCCTCACGAAATCGCCCTATACGCTCGTCGGGCCTACGGAAGCCGTGAACTGCCCTTTCCGGAAAACCTTCGCCAGCGGATGGATTCGATCGAGGCGGGCACCTATGACGAGGAACTCGTCCGTCTCACCCGTTTGTCTGCCGACCAGCTCAAGACGGAATGCGGGGCGAAATGACTGTCGAGAACCCCTCTTCCCTCAACCCCTACGACAACCTGCCCGCATTCGATCCGGGAGAACCCGGATCCTTCTCTCCGGAGGAACGGGAAGAGCTCCTTCGGCGCTACTATCCGGACTATCGCCCGGACCGCAAGGCAACCCTCCACGTCGGTCCGAACAAGGGAGAGGTTCTTCCCGACGAAGTCGCTTCCATCCTGGAGTCCAGGAGCATCCTGGCAACAGAGGGCCTTCCCGCCGTTCCGTCGTCCCCGGATATCGAGGTCGATCTTCTCGTCATCGGCGGAGGGGGTGCCGGCATCATGGCATCCATTTTTGCCCAGGAGGCGGGGGCGCGTGTTCTTATGGCGACCAAGCTTCGCGTCGGGGACTCGAACACCGTGATGGCGGAAGGCGGAATCCAGGTGGCTCTCGGAGAGGACGACAGTCCCGTCCAGCATTTCAAGGACGCATACAGGGGAGGCCATTTTACAGGGGATCCGGAACTCTTGTCCGTTCTCGTCCGGGAAGGTCCCGAGGTCATTTCCTGGCTGGTCAAAAAGGGCGTGCTTTTCGACCGCGACCCTTCCGGCAATCTCTCTCTCCGGAAGGGAGGGGGGACAAGCCGTCCTCGACTGATCTCGGCCAAAGACTATACGGGCCTCGAGGTTGTCCGGGTTCTGAAAGAAGACCTCCTGAATTCGGGTGTGAATATCTGGGAGTTCTCACCGGCAGTGGAGCTTCTGCAGGGACCTGAAGGCAGTTGTGCGGGAGCCGTTCTCCGGGATGTCGACAACGGATCCCTGAAGTGGGTCAAGGCGAACGCGGTTCTTCTGGCAACGGGAGGAGCCGGACGCCTCCATATCGGAGATTTCGCCACTTCCAACCATTTCGGAGCTACCGGAGACGGTCTCGTCATGGCTTACCGGATGGGTGCCAGACTGTTGAACATGGAGAGCTTTCAGTATCATCCCACCGGAGTGATCTACCCCTCGGAAATGGCGGGGATGCTGATTACGGAAGCCGTCCGTGGAGCTGGAGCCCGCATGTTCAACCGTGACGGCAAACGCTTCGTGCAGGAACTCGAAACGCGCGACGTGGTGGCGGCGTCCATTATCCGGGAATGCGAGGAAGGGCGAGGAGTCCGGACTCCTTCCGGACATCACGGGGTCTACCTCGATCTGACGTCCATCGACCGGGAAATGGGCGAGGGGACTGTCGAACGCCGGTTTCCGAATATCGTCAAGCTGATGGGGAAACACCAGGTGGATTGCACGAAGCAGCCAATCCTGGTTTACCCGACTCTCCACTATCAGAACGGCGGGATCGCATCGGACACCTCGGGGCACACGCAGGTGGAAGGTCTCTATGTGGCCGGAGAGGCATCGGGGGGAGTCCACGGTAAAAATCGCCTGATGGGAAACTCTCTTCTCGAAGTGTTCGTTTACGGCCGGCGGGTCGGCGTGGATGCGGCCCGTGAAGCCATGTCCCGAAAGCCCTTTTCATGGCATGAGGTCAATCTTGGGCATGTCGACCGCTTCCAGCGGGATCTGGAAAAAGAATTCCCGGGAACATCCCGTCCGGAAGCCCCGATCCTTTTCCCGGACTACCGAAAACATCCCCACCCCGCTCGCTCCTGAACAGCCCGCTGACGGACAGACAACCGGGTACGGACAGACAGAAGACGGGCAGGGCCACATTCATTCACAGGGAGAGAACGATTGAACATTCATGAATACCAGGCGAAGGAACTTTTCAAGGAGTTCGGGATTCCCGTTCCGACCGGTGTCCTTGTCGAATCCGTCGAAGAGGCACGAAAAATCCTCTTGGATTCTCCCCTTTTCCGGGGAGAGACCCGACCGTCCGTCTGGGCGGTCAAGGCCCAGATCCATGCCGGAGGAAGAGGCAAGGCAGGCGGGGTAAAGCTGGCCCGAAATCCCGAAGAGATTCCCGGCCTTGTTTCCCAGATTCTGGGAAAGACACTGGTGACGCACCAGACGGGTCCGGAAGGGAAAAAGGTTCTGAAGGTCTGGATCGAAGAGGGTTCAAATATCGCCCGGGAATTTTATCTTGGGGTTGTCGTGGACCGCACGACCCGTCGGATGGCCCTGATCGCGAGCACGGAAGGGGGCATGGAGATCGAGGAAGTGGCCCAGAGCCACCCGGAAAAGATTTTTCATCTCGCCGTGGACCCGATGGAAGGCTATTCCCCCTATATCGGTCGACGCATCAGCCAGTTCCTGGGGTTACCTTTTTCCGTTCAGTCCCAGATGGTCAACATTGTCCGGGACCTGCTGGATTTTTTCCAGAAGCGGGACGCCAGTATGGTGGAAATCAACCCGCTTGTGCTTACGAAAGAAGATCGCCTCATTGCCCTGGATGCGAAAGTGGGGTTTGATGACAACGCCGTTGGTCGTCAGCCGGCTGTCCGTGGACTTCGCGACCTGTCGGAGGAGAACGAACTCGAAATCGAAGCTTCGAAATACAATCTGAATTATGTGAAGCTGGACGGCAACATTGCCTGCATGGTGAACGGCGCCGGACTTGCGATGGCCACGATGGACGTGATTGCTCTTGCCGGCGGTTCCCCGGCAAACTTTCTCGATGTGGGCGGTGGAGCCAGCAAGGAAACAGTCGAGCAAGCATTCCGGATTATTCTTGGCGACCCTCACGTCAAGGGGATCTTCGTCAACATCTTTGGCGGGATTGTCCGGTGCGAACGGATTGCCGGAGGCATCATCGCGGCGGCGCAGGATGTCAAGATTACGATTCCTCTGGTTGTTCGCCTGCAGGGAACGAATGCGAAAGAAGGAAGAGAAATGCTCCGGAATTCCGGACTGGCCATCCAGGTTGCGGAAGAACTCTACGAAGGAGCGGAGAAAATCGTTTTGGCCGTAAAGGGGGACAAATGAGCATTCTGGTCGACCGATCGACCCGGGTCATCGTTCAGGGTATCACGGGAAAGGAAGGAAGTTACCATGCCACGGCATGCCGGGAATATGGCACAAAAGTGGTGGGTGGCGTGACACCGGGAAAGGGCGGGACCATCCACGAAGGATTTCCGGTCTGGAACTCGGTGTTTGATGCCCGGGATGCAGAAAGTCCCGACGTCTCCCTGATCTTCGTTCCTCCGGCCTTCGCTGCGGATGCGATCCTCGAGTCGATCGCGGCGGACATCCCGCTGATCGTTTGCATCACGGAAGGGATTCCGGTGATGGACATGGTCCGCGTCCGGAGAGTGCTCGACAGCCGAAACGAACAGGGAGACCGGATTCGTCTCATCGGCCCCAACTGTCCGGGCATCATCACCCCCGACGGAGCAAAAATCGGCATCATGCCCGGGTATATCCACAAACGGGGGCGCGTAGGGGTCGTTTCCCGGAGTGGAACCCTTACATATGAAGCGGTGTGGCAGCTCACCCAGTTGGGGCTGGGGGAGTCCACCTGCGTAGGAATTGGTGGAGATCCGGTCCGCGGACTGAATTTCATCGATGTTCTCGAAATGTTCGAGTCGGACCCTGAAACCGAAGCGGTTGTCATGATCGGCGAAATTGGAGGGGAAGACGAGGAGCGTGCGGCCGTTTTTGCACAAACAAAGATGACGAAACCCGTCGTCGGTTTCATCGCCGGATTGACGGCCCCGCCCGGTCGTCGGATGGGACATGCCGGCGCAATCGTATCCGGTGGAAAGGGAACCGCGAGGGACAAGATGGCATTTCTGGAGAGTCACGGAATCCGTGTTGTGGACAATCCGTCCCTGATTGGGAAGACCGTTGCAGATGTCTTGGCCTCCGGGAAGCCGCGCAGGACCCTTCTCCCTGCCTAGCCCTGCAAGAACAGGGATCGGGGAAAGGGAGGCACTTCCGAGTGTTGTCCGGAAGAAATCAAGTGAAATGCGTATTCATAATCGGGGTCATCAACGTAGGAGGTATTGACACATGGCAGCTGAAATAAAAGTGGGAGACAAGGCTCCGGACTTTACGCTCGAGGATCAGGACAAGAATCCGGTGACACTCTCTTCCTTTCAGGGGAAGAAGAATGTCGTCCTGGCGTTCTATCCGTTGGACTGGAGCCCGGTTTGCACCAATGAAAATACATGTTTTTCCAATGATCTTCCGAAGTTCGATCACGCCGATGCGGTCGTTTTTGGAATCAGCACCGACAGCGTCTGGTCTCACAAGGCCTGGAAGGAAAACCTGAAACTGAAGCACAACCTTCTCTCCGACATCAAGAGAAAGGTTTGCCAGGACTATGGTCTTTATATTCCCGAAGCCAACATCAACAAGCGCGCGACCGTCATTGTCGACAAGTCCGGTGTTGTCCGTTATGTCAAGGTCCAGGAGATCCTGACTGCCCGTGACGACAATGAAATCCTGAAGGCGCTCGAACAGCTGAAGTAGTTCGTTCCTGGTTCGGGACAGGAATGAGGGAGCGGGCGAAAGTCCGCTCCCTTTTTTTGTGTTTTTCCCGGAGACCGGAAAGGGTATGGAAAGACGGAAATCGCCGGAGGTCAGGAACCGGAGCCAGGGGGAGAGATGTCGAGAAGGATTTCGTCGTTCGTCGCCGTCTGGGGATAGGAATAGATCAGGTGGATCGTCATGTGCTGAAAACTGGAGAGCCGGCCGCGGTAAAGGAAGAAGAGAGGAAAGGAGGAGCGGTGGACCGCCGGAATGACAACATCCTTATGGGAGAGGACGTGATTGACCCAGCGAGGGTGCCATTGAGCCGGATAGACGGAGCGGAACGGTTTGTCCGCATGCTGGAGGATGTAAGTGTACGTGTCTTTTCCCCGAAGACGGAAGTTCTGGCCGCCGGAAGTCGAAAGGTCCAGAAGAGAGTGACGCAGATGGATCCGCAGGGTGCGGGATCCCCGGTCCGTGATTTCAAGGGGCAAAAGAATAAATGTCATGTCGTTCATCGAGACGAGAACGGGATTCCCTGTCTGGATCCTGAGAGGAGAGGACGTCTGGAGATGACAGGAACAGAGAAGGAAAAGGGAAAAGGCCGCAGATAAAAAACCTTCCCACGGGAAGAATCTTTTACTTCGGCCCATTAAAGCAATTTCCCCAAGCGATTCTTTCGCATCCGGTCTGTCATTCTTGTCTGAAAAGAAACATCGTCAGGCCGGGACAAACTGTGGTGAGTCCGGATTCACATGCACCCGCATCCGCCGCCGCAACATCCGCTGCCGCCCGAAGACGGGGCTGCGGCCATTTCCTGGGATCCGCCGCTCCAGGGCTCGGAAGTGCTGGTGCTGCTGAAAGAGGAAGGGACCTTGTTCAGGTTCAGGCTGTTGCATTCAGGACAGCTGGTTTCTCCCGGTCCCACATGAATGGACTGAAGCAGGGAAAATCGTTTTCCGCATCCCTGACACGCATATTCGTAGATTGGCATCGATACTCTCCTTCCCGAGGACTGTTCCTTCAACTTTGTTCCATTTTACCAGAGCCCTCCTGTTGGATTCAAGCACCGGGCCGATATCCTCTGATTTTCAGAAGATTTTTCCGAGCTGTCGGAAGAGGAAGGAAGGTGAAAAATGGTGTTGACAATCTCTCCTTTGCTCCTATAATGGGGGCAAGTGGGAAAGGGTGGGGTGAAGTGGTGAAGATATTCCGGGGCCGTTACCAGCATTCTCTTGATGACAAAGGGCGTGTCGCTATCCCGCAACGATTCCGCGACGGTATGGATGGCCCGGAAAAAGGCGGCTCACTCGTGATCACTGTCGAGCCCGACGAATGTCTGGTCGTCTATCCCGAGTCTGCGTGGCGGGAACTCGAAGAGAAGGTCGGGGCACTTCCGCAGATGAACGAAGATCTGAAAACGTATCTGCGCTTCACCATCGGGTGGGCCACCGACGTTCAGCCGGATCGCCAGGGGCGCATCCTGATCCCCCAGCCTCTCCGGGATTTTGCGCATCTGGAGAGGGACGTCTGGTTTGTCGGTCTGCTCAACAAATTCGAGATCTGGAACGGGGATCGACTGGCCCGGTTGACTGACAAAGAACGCATTCAGAGTGTTTCCGCCGCCCTGTCGGGACTCTTCTGAAAAGGACGAGCGAATTGACCGAAGAGAGGGAAGACGGGGCAGAGACGGACGGACGGGATGTCCATCGGCCGGTCATGATCCCTCAAGTGCTGGAAGCCCTGAATGTTCAGCCGGACTGTTGGTATGTGGACGCGACCCTGGGGCAGGGGGGACATTCCCGGGCGATACTGGAAGCGGGCGGATCGGTGGTTGCGATCGACCGGGATCCGAAGGCGATTGAAAAAGCCCGGGAGGATCTTCTGCCTCTTTACGGAGACCGTCTTCTCCTGGTAGGCATGAATCATGCCGGCATGGGCGAGTTTCTTGCCGGAACAGGACTGGTCGTTTCGGGCGTGGTGCTGGACTCGGGTTGGTCGATGCCCCAGGCGTCGGAAGGTGGAGCCGGACTTTCTTTCGAGGGAGAAGGTGCCCTGGATATGCGGATGGATCCGCTTCTTCGGACGACCGCGCTCGATCTTCTGGAAAACAGTTCTCCGGAAGAGATGGCGGCAATTTTTTCGAACTACGGTGACGAGCCCCTGGCCATGGGGATTGCCCGGGCTCTCGCTCAGGCCCGTTCCCGGGGTCGGCTCCCCCGAACACCGAAGGAACTTGCGGCCTTTGTGAGCGGGGTTTATTACCGGAAGGGGTATCGGCGCAGCCGTCGGCATCCGGCGACGCGTGTTTTCATGGCTCTCCGGATCGTTGTCAACGGAGAGATCGATTCCCTGGTCAACGGGGTGTCGGGAGTGCGGCCTGTTCTGGTTTCAGGAGGAAGATTGGCCGTTTTGACCTTTCATTCCCGCGAAGATCGGGAAATCAAGCATCTTTTCCGGAGTTGGGTCCGGGAAGGATGGGGACGCCTCCTGCAATCCAAACCGGTGCTTCCGGGTAAGGCGGAAATTCAGGAGAATCCGCGGTCGAGAAGCGCCAAACTGAGGGTGTACATTGCGACTTGAACGTATCCTTCATCCGCGATTTGCCTGGGTTTTCTTTTTCCTTGCCCTGCTCTATTTCCTGGGAGCGATGAGCGTTTCCATCCTGTCCGTTCGGGCCGATCATGAAATGGCGCGCAACCGGGATGCGATTCTGAAGCAGGAAAAGCTTCTGAAGTCACTGGAAATGGAAGAAGCCATGCTGACTCGGGAGACCCGCGTCCGGGAATACTCCAGGGAACACGGCTTGAAGCGCGTGCCCCCCGCGACGGTGGTTTATATTCCCTGAGCGGAAGCAGGCAGCCGGACAGGGGGTGTCCGTGTCGACATACCCGTCTTGTCATCGCTGAATCGGACCGTGTCGCGCCGGCGGGAGGACTCTCTTGAAGCTCCGGACTAAAATTGTGGTCCTGACTGTGATGCTGGGATTCCTCGGCGTGTCTCTCCGGTTGATGGACATCCAGTTTCTCGATCGTTCCCGCTATCAGACGGCCTCTCTCCGGGAACATCAGCGATTCCTCCAGATCCATGGCGAAAGGGGGGCCATCCTCGACCGTCAGAACAACCTTCTTGTCAGCAATCACGAGATCACATCCCTGGTGGCGGATCCGATCCTGTTCCGCTCGCGTCTTTCGCCCCGAAATGTGGCTGCCCGTTTGTCCCCGCTCCTGGGAATATCCCGCTTCCGGCTGGAACATCTTTTGGAAAAACGCTCCCACTTTGTCTGGATACGACATGGACTGACTCTCCGGCAGACCGGATGGATCCGGGCCCATTCCATCCCCGGGCTTTTCCTGATGGAGGAGGAAAAGCGTTTCTATCCCGGCGGGAACTCCTCCCATTCGGTTCTCGGTTCCACGGGAACAGACAACAGCGGCGTTTCCGGTCTGGAAAAACGGTATGACGCCTTTCTGAGCGGACGAAGGGGCGGACGGATCCTGGAGGTTTCGGCCCGGGGAAGATCTTATTTTTCCCGTGATCAGGTTTCTCTGAACGGACTCCGGGGGGATACGGTCTATACGACGATCGACGGGCGCATCCAACGATATGCCCAGAACACTCTCGACGAGCAGGTGAAAGCCTTCGACGCCGAAGGAGGGGTCGTTCTGGTCATGGATCCCCGGTCGGGGGCGATCCTCGCGATGGCGACGAACAACCGGAGCATGGGGAAGGGGGTCAATCCCGCCACTTCCATGGTCTATGAACCGGGTTCTGTTTTCAAGCTTGTAACTGCGAGCGCCGCGTTGAATGAACACCGGGTTACCCCTGAAGACCGGTTCGACGGACACGACGGTGTATTCCGTATTCCAGGAGGAACGCTTCATGACGACGAGCCATCCCAATCCCTGACGTTGGCTCAGATTCTCGCCAAATCGAGCAATATCGGGATTTCCCAGGTGGCCTTGCGACTGGGGCCCTCCCTGTTTTACAAATATATCCAGAGCTTTGGGTTCGGTCAGAAGACCGGTCTGGATTTTCCTGGCGAATCGGCCGGCATCGTCCATCCCCCTTCCATCTGGTCACACCGCTCCATCTACAGCCTCGCCATGGGACAGGAAGTCGGCGTCACTCCCATCCAGATTGTGACGGCCGTCAGCGCGATCGCTAACGGCGGTCACCTGATGCAGCCCTATCTGGTGCGTAAGATAACCGACGGCAACGGACGCGCGATTTTCCGGCGGGAACCCCAATCGCAGAGACGGGTGATCGCCCCCGGCACCAGCCGGACTCTCCTGGATCTGATGCGTAATGTTGTCGCTCCCGGTGGAACGGGGGTCAACGCCATTATTGACGGATATGATGTCGCGGGCAAAACCGGAACAGCCCAGGTGTATGATCCGTCGAAACATGCCTATACACGGAAGCAGACCATCGACTCCTTTGTGGGTGTCATCCCCGCCGATCATCCGTCTCTCGTTATCCTGGCTGTTGTCGTCAAGCCCCGGAAGCTGTCCTGGGGAGGGACCGTTGCGGCTCCCCTGTTTCGGAAAGTCGCCGAAATGGCACTCGTCCGTTTCCGTATTCCTTCTGAAAAGACTCTGGCCCGGTCGGGAAGGGCTGACAGCGATCGGGTGGTGGACAGGCGCGTTGGAAGCGACGTGTCGGAAAACATTAAGTAGACAACCCCTCCCTGAAGGACGAAGATTCCTGCCCCAAATGTGAGGATGAAACTTTTCACCAGAGGAAAATAAGGATTGGGTCGCTTCGCATGATGAATGAGAGACCGGCACATGACAGAAACTGGCTGTCCCGGAGACTGCCCCCCCCCGTCTGGGGCCGTTTTCCGGAAACCGTATCGTCTCTGGCGGACAATTCCCGGCAGGTTGAGGACGGCACTTTGTTTCTGGTTCGTCCGGGGTCGGGCTTCCGTTGGGAATATGTCGACGAGGCCCTTGATCGAGGGGCGTCTTTTCTGGTGGCCGACCATACCGCCTTTTCGGAAATCGACAGTCGCCCGGAGCTCTCCGTACGGATCCGGGATATTGCCGGTCTTTCCCTGGTGGAAGACCTTCCCCGGACGGCGGGACAGCTGGCTTCGGCCTGGTGGAGCGACCCGTCGGTCTCCCTGAAAGTCGTTGGCGTAACAGGCACGAACGGAAAAACGACGTCGAGTTTCCTGACGCGGGCCGTATGCCGTTCGGGAGGTATGCCCTGTGGACTGATCGGAACGGTCGTCTTCGATGTCGGCAAGGGAGAGTCGGAGGCTCCGCAAACGACGCCCGGAGCTCTCCTGATCCAGTCCCTCTTCGCCGACAGCCTCCGTAACGGGTTGAAGGCTGTGTCGATGGAGGTTTCCTCGCATGCGCTCGACCAGGGACGTCTGGAGGGAACGACTTTCTCCGTGGTGCATTTTACGAACCTGACACGGGACCATCTCGACTATCACCGGACAATGGAGGCGTACTTCGAAGCAAAGAGCAAGCTTCTGTTCTGGAAAAATCCGGACGGAAGCCATCCGGTTGCGGTGGTCCACACGGGAGACGAATACGGAGAACGACTTGCAAAGGAACTCGAGAAAAGCGGACGCCGGTTCCTGACATATGGCGAAGGGCCCGAAGCCGGGATCCGTCCTCTCCAGGTGGATGTGGGATTGTCGGGTATCCGGGGCAAGGTCCGCACCCCCCGGGGGGACCTTTTCATCGAATCCTCCTTGTCCGGACATTACAACCTCCAGAACATTCTGGGGGCCATCGGCTGCGGAGAGGCTCTCGATATTCCCCCGGAGAAAATCGTGGAAGGCATTCGCTCCCTTTCCGGGGTTCCGGGCAGGTTCGAACGGGTGGAGGCCCCGACGGGATTTGCGATCATCGTGGATTATGCCCATACGGACGACGCTCTTTCCAACCTCCTGCGGGCTGTCCGTCCGGTCACCCGGGGCAAGGTGATCACGGTTTTCGGTTGCGGTGGAGACCGGGACCGGGGGAAACGGCCCCGCATGGGAAAAGTGGCCGGAAGCCTGTCCGACTTTGTCGTCGTGACTTCCGATAACCCCCGGACCGAAGACCCGGAGGCGATTCTCGACGAGATCGAGCCGGGAATCCGGGAAACCGGCACGCCGTATGTCCGTCTCACCGAACGGAAATCTGCGATCGCGGAAGCCATTCGCCGGGCTCTTCCGGGCGATGCTGTCGTCATCGCCGGCAAGGGTCATGAAACCTACCAGATCCTGGGCAAGGAAAAAATCCATTTCGACGATCGGGAGATCGCCCGTCTCGTTCTCGGGGAGATCGTTTCTTGACCGGAGTCGGATCGGGCTGGCTCGACAAGGGGGAGGTTCTTCGGGAAACTTCTGCTCGGGAAGAGGGTCCGGGACTTCCGGACGACACCCCTTTCCAGGGAGCGTCGACGGACACGCGCGACCTACGTCCCGGGATGCTGTTCGTGGCCCTGACGGGGGAGAGGTTCGACGGTCACGATTACGTCGGGGATGCTTTCCGGAAAGGTGCCCGCGCGGCCCTGGTCTCGCGCGTCGTGGACGCCTCCGGCCCTCTTCTGGTCGTGGAGGACACCCGGCTGGCCTTGCAGGGGCTGGCGCGCGCAATCGTCCGCAAGCGGTTCGGGGAAGGCAAAAAGCTGGTAACCCTTACGGGCACGGCCGGAAAGACGACGACCCGGGAGCTTGTTCGGCTCGTCCTTTCGGGAAAGAATGCCCGTTCCCATTCCAATCGGGAGAACTGGAACAACGAGATCGGCGTTCCCCGCACCCTGTGGGAGTGGGGTGAAAACGATGGAGACGCCGTTCTCGAAGTGGGTATCCGGAACCCCGGCGACATGGACTATCTTTCGTCCGTTCTGCTATCGGACGCCGCCATCGTGACATCGGTCGGGGAAGGGCATCTGGAAACACTGGGCTCGGTGGAAGGCGTGTGGAACGAGAAGTCCCGCCTGCTCGACTGGGTTCGTCCGGGGGGAGGGATCGTCCTCCCTCTGGATCTTCTGCGCCGCTATCCCGCCTCACCGATCTTCCGGGACCCGGGAAAAAAATTCTTTTTTGTCGAGCTCCATCCGCAGGATGGAGCGACCAATCGTTCCCCCCTTCCTCTTCCGCCGCGGTCGACGATTCTTTCGGGCTCCATCCGGAAGGGGCCGGATGGAGAATGGATCCTGTCTTCCTCCGGGGAACCGGGGATTTTTTCCTGGAAAATGCCGTCTCCTTCAACTCTTCTGGCGACAGACGCGCTTCTGGCCCTTGCCGCGGGTCTCTCCCTTGGGGTGCCACTCCCGGAGGGAGCGCGTCGCCTTGAAGGCTTCCAATCCCTTCCGGGTCGCATGCAGGAGAAAAGGTCGCCGGAAGGCGCCCTCGTGCTGCTCGACCACTACAATGCCAACCCTCTGTCCCTGCGTGGAGGGTTCCAATGGTGTGTCGATGTCTGGAATCGGGAAAGGGCTTTGACCGGTGGCGGACAACAGGGAAAGCTTCTGGCCATTCTCGGGGACATGCTCGAACTGGGTCCGGATGCCCCCCGTCTGCACCGGGAAGTCGGAAAGATGGCAGCCGAATGTCCATTTTCAGCGATTTTTTACAGGGGAAGGTTCTTTGAACAATTTCAGGAGGGCCATCGGGCCGGCGGAGGAGATCCCGGCGTGCTTGTGCGCCTCCCCGAAACCGCTCCTCCTGTCCGGGACGCTTTTCCGGCGCTTTCCCGGGGGGATGTCGTTCTGGTCAAGGGTTCCCGGGGGATGCATCTCGAACGGGAAGCGTGCCTTCTCGGCGTGGAGGCCTGATGCTCTATCAGCTCTTCCATCTTCATCAGGAATACCCCTTCTTCAACATTTTCCGGTACATTACCTTCCGCGCCATCTATGCGACCGTCACTTCGATGGTGCTTTTTCTCGCTCTCGGTCCCTGGCTCATCCAGTGGCTCCGCCGGGTACAGATCGGTCAGGAAGTGCGCGACGACGGACCAAAAACGCACCTGGTCAAGCAGGGAACTCCGACGATGGGAGGGGTCCTGATCCTCCTGGGTATCTTCGTCTCGACACTGTTGTGGGCCGACCTTTCCGACCCTTATGTCTGGATGGTCCTCGTGGCTCTTGGAGCAAACGGAGTCATCGGTTTTCTGGACGATTATCTGAAGATCCTGAAAAAACAGTCGAAGGGGCTTTTCGCCTGGCAGAAGTTTTCCCTCCAGATCCTGACGGGCGTTCTTCTGAGCTTGTGGTACCTCTGGGTCAACCAGGGAGACACGCGCATTATCGTCCCTTTTCTGAAAGAATTGAATCCGTTGCTGGGTATCCTGTTCCTTCCTTTCGCGGTGGGAGTGCTTTCGGGTACAGCGAACGCCGTCAACCTGACGGACGGTCTGGACGGTCTGGCGATCGGTCCGGTGATCGTCGTATCGCTCGCGTTCATGGGCATCACCTATGTGACAGGGCATGAAGTGTTCGCCCGTTATCTTGCGATCATTCCGGTCCCGGGTGCGGGAGAACTCGCGATCGTCTGTGGAGCGATGGTCGGCTCTTCGCTGGGATTCCTCTGGTACAACTCCTATCCCGCCTCGATCTTCATGGGCGATGTGGGAGCGTTGGCCCTGGGAGGAGGGATCGGCATGATGGCAATCGTGACGCGACAGGAGCTCCTTCTCCTTCTTCTCGGCGGGATCTTTGTCGCGGAGGCCGTCTCCGTCATCGCCCAGGTGCTTTCCTTCAAAATTCGCAAGAAAAGGGTGTTGAGGATGGCCCCGCTTCACCACCACTACGAACTGGGGGGCCTCGAAGAGCCCAAGGTGATCGTGCGGTTCTGGATCGTGTCGATCATCCTGGCCCTTCTGAGCCTGAGCACGTTCAAACTCCGTTGACGCCAGGGAGGCGGATCATGGCCGGAGCCGTTCGATGACCGAAAGAAGGCATGTTCGAAAACTTCCGCCGGACGGGGAAATCATCACCGTGATCGGGGCCGGGAGATCGGGCGTAGCGGCCGCGCGTCTTTCCCGGAACCTGGGCTATCGTGTGCGCCTGATGGACGAAGGGATTGCTTCTTCCGAAGCGATCGCCCTTTCGCGGGAAGAAGGGATCGAAGTCCTGGAGGGCCATCCTCTTGCCGCCCGGGAAATCCTTTCGCTTCCTTTTGTCATTGTGAGTCCGGGCATTCCTCCCCGGAAATGGGCGGACAGGGAGGCTCCTCTTTACCATGAGCGCGTCGTGGGAGAGATGGAGTGGGCGTCGTTCTGGACCTCCGTCCCTCTCATCGCCGTGGGAGGAACCAACGGAAAGTCCACGACTTCCGCTCTTCTGGCCCATCTGCTTTCGGCAGCCGGAGAACAGGTGTTTCTGGGCGGCAACTTCGGAGCGCCTCTTTCGGAGATGGTTCTGATGGAAAGACGTGCGGGTGCTCCCCTTCATTCCGTTGCGGTGGTCGAACTGTCGAGTTTTCAGGCGGAGACGATGGGCGATTTCCGGCCAATGGTCAATCTCCTCCTGAACATCACTCCGGACCATCTGGACCGCTACGCTTCCGTCGAGAATTACCGAATGGCCAAGTGGAGAGCGTTCTTGCCGATGGGGGCGCCGGATTTTTCGGTTCTGAACCGGGACCCCGCCTGCGGAGTCTTTCCTCCACCGGGCGCTCTCTCTTCACGCATGGCCTGGTTTTACGGATCCCGAGGCCCGTGTCCCGACGAAGAGGGCGGTCTGGTGCTCGACGGCGAAACACTCTGTGCCCGCCTTTCGGGCATCGAAGGTCTCCCCTTCCTCTCCTGGAACCTGAAAGGATTCTCTCTCGAAGGGATGGGAAACCGGCAGAATCTGGCGGCCGCTCTTCTGGGAGCGATCCTGTATCTGCATCGCGCGGGGAAAAGACCGGAAGATTTCACGAGTGTTCTGGAAAAAGCCGTAACCTCCTTCCGTGGGTTGCCTCACCGGATGGAGGTGGTGGGGGAATGGCAAGGAATCCGTTTCGTGAACGATTCGAAAGCGACCAACGTGGATGCGACCCGCCTGGCGCTGGAAGGCTATGTCGGACAAGAACCTGTGGTCCATCTGATTCTGGGAGGACGCGACAAGGGAGCTCCCTACGCTCCGCTCCGGGCAGGGATTTCGCGGGCGGTCAAATCGATCGTGGCCCTGGGTGAAGCGCGGGAGAAAATCCGGGAGGAATTGGGAGACCTTGTTTCCCTCACCCTGGCGGATTCGATGGAAGACGCGGTCGAACTCGCCGCCGGCCAGGCCGTCGGGGGCGACAGAATCCTCCTGTCCCCGGCGTGTTCGAGCTATGACATGTTTCACGGTTACGAGGAAAGAGGGCGCGTATTCCGGTCGATCGTCGAGAACTGGATCCGTCGACGTGAGGGACGTCGTTGAAGCCGGGCGAAGGCGATCTGGCGCCACCAGTCGAGGAAATCTCCCGACCCTCCCGAAAGGTCGACATCACCCTTTTCTTTGCGGTCTTCTTTCTTCTCTTCATCGGGATCGGCATGGTCATGTCGGCTGCCATTTCGACCGATCAGCCCTTTCGTCTTTTTTCGCGCCAGCTGGTTTCGGGCGGGATTGCCCTGACGGTCATGCTGGTGGTCGCGGGCATCGACTATCACCGATGGCTCGAGTGGCGCCTCTTCCTTTATGGCGGAGGAATGCTGTCCCTGGTCGCGCTCTATATCCCGCACGTGGGGATGGTCATGAACGGGGCCCGTCGCTGGATCCATCTGGCGGGACTCACCCTCCAGCCTTCCGAACTGGCCCGGGACGCGATGATCATACTGACGGCGGCTCTTCTTGTGAAGGCCCGAAAACAGTCTTCTCCGGGCGTTCCGCCGGTGCTTCCGCGCAAGAATCTGATCTCGTTCGGGGTGTTTTTGGGGCTTTATGTCCTGCTGATTCTCCGGGAGCCGGATTTCGGGTCGTGCTGTTTCATGATCGCGGTCCTGTTCCTGATGTTTTTTCTGGGAGACGTCCCTTTCGCCCTTCTGGGGCGTATGGCGGCATTGTCTCTCCCGGTGGCACTCTGGTTCCTGTTTCATCATCGTTACACGCTGGAGCGGTTTTCGAATTTCCGGATGGCCCGTCATGCGTCTTCGGCGGCGGCCACCCAACTCGGGCAGTCTCTCGTCGCCCTGGGTGCGGGGGGCGTCACCGGAGCAGGTCTGGGTCACGACTGGGTGGGCGGAGGAATCCTTCCGGAACCGGGGACGGATTTCATCTTTGCCCTGGTGGGCGAACAGCTTGGACTCGTGGGAACTCTCTTCGTGGTGTTCCTGTTCGTGATGGTGTTCTACCGGGGAATGCACGTCGCCAAGCGGGCACCGGATTTTGCGGGGCGGATACTGGCACTGGGATTTACACTGTCGATCGCGATCGAGGCGATTTTCAACATGGGCGTCGCCACCGGTCTTCTGCCAACCAAGGGAATTCCTCTCCCCTTTATGAGTTTCGGGGGGTCTTCTCTGCTGGCGAACGCCCTGGGAGTCGGAGTCATCCTCTCCGTTTCCCGTTTTGCCCGTCCCGACCCGGTGTCGGAAAAAGCCCCGTCCTTGCCGGAATCGTCGCATGCCTCCTGACCGTCTTTCCGGGAGAATCTCCCGTCTGGTCGTAACCGGAGGAGGGACGGGAGGACATGTCGTCCCGGCAATCACTCTTCTTGAAGCCGCCCGGGAAGAGTTCGGCGCCGACATCCTGTATGTCGGGACGCCGGGCAATCTGGAAGACCGGTTGACCCGGCAGAGAAATATCCCTTTTTCCGGGATTCTGACCTCGGGATTTATGGGCAAGAGCCCTCTGGAGAAACTGCAGGCTGTTTCCCGGATCGCTCCCGGAGTCTCGGAGGCTCTTCGGATTCTGAAGGACTTCCGTCCGGATCTGATGGTCGGTACGGGGGGATACGTGCAGGTTCCATCGGTGTTGGCTGCCGCTCTCCTGGGAGTACCGGTCTTTCTCCTCGAACCGAACGGGGTGACGGGTTGGGCGAACCGCCTTTTGAAACCGTTTGTCTCCGGTGTGGTTCTTCCCTACGGAGACAAAGCCCCGTCGGGCATTCCCCTGAAGAGTGCGATTCGTCCGGAGAGGCCTGACGAAGAACGTTTTTCGGGGACACTGACGCTTCTGGTCGTGGGAGGAAGCCAGGGAGCCCGGCAGATCAACCGGCAGGTGCCAGGGATCCTGAAGGCCGTTCTGGAAAAGGAGGGCCCTGTCCTGCGGATTATCCATCAGGCGGGAGAAGCGGGTGCGGAAGAGACGCGAGAACTCTATAGGACGCTGGGATTGGAAGCGGAGGTTCTCGGTTTCGATCCGGATCTGTCGGGCCGTTACCGGACGAGTTCCCTGGTCATTGCGCGGGCGGGAGCCATGACCGTTGCGGAGATCACCTACTCCGGAACTCCCGCGTTTTACGTGCCTTATCCGCGCGCTATCCGGGATCATCAGAGGATCAATGCGGAAGCCATCCAGCGGGCGGGAGGCGGGTGGGTCTGGCCCGATGGCGGGCTTTCGGACACCGCCGCTCGCGCCGCGGAACTTTCGGCGGTCTTGAACGCGCCGGACCGCCTTCGGGAGGCGGGCAAGAAAGCCTGGTCCTTCTCTCCGGGCCGGCCGGCCGCTCAGTGGCTCCTTTCGCTCCTGGATCGGGGCGAAAACGAAAGATAAAGACAAGGGGGAGAGTTTCCAAATGACAGGAATTTGTCCATAATTACAAGAACGTCTGTCCGTATCGGCGAGTTGTCCGATAAGGATCATGGGGCACAGGGAAAGATCCGTGTTCCGTTGTCGCGGGCGGAAACGACAAGGGGGAACGATGTGGGATGACAGTTTCGGATCTTTTCACTTTGTGGGGATCGGTGGGAACGGGATGGCGCCTGTGGCCGAGATCCTGCTCTCCCGGGGAGCGCGCGTCTCCGGATCGGACAAGACCCAGACCGACATGACCCGACGTCTGTCCGAGCTGGGAGCCAGGGTCCATGTGGGGCATCGGGCCGATCAGGTCGGCATGGTCGACGCCGTTATCATCTCCACGGCGATTTCTCCGGAAAATCCGGAACTCCTGGCGGCACGCCGCCGGGGGATTCCGGTCGTTCATCGGGGAGAGGCTCTCGCGGGTATCATGCGCGGGTTCCAGGGGATTGCCGTTGGCGGCTCCCACGGAAAAACGACGACGACCTCCATGATCGCCCACGTTCTGACCCAGGGAGGGCTCGACCCCACCTGCGTGGTCGGCGGTCGCGTTGCGGGCTTCGGGGGGAACGCCCGTGTCGGGAAGAAGCCTTATTTTGTCGCCGAGGCGGACGAAAGCGACGGCTCCTTTTTGAAGATCGCTCCCCATGTCGCCGTCGTTACCAATATCGACCAGGAACACATGGATTATTACCAGTCCTTCGAGCAGCTGAAGGAGGCTTTCGTCCGGTTTCTTTCGTCCGTACCCCCGGATGGACTCGCCGTCGCCTGTCTTGACGACCCGGAGCTGTCGAAGCTTCTGCCGTCCCTGCATGTTCCCCGGATGACCTACGGTTTCGGTGCCGATGCGGACGTCGTGGCCAGCGACGTTTCCGGAGAAGGGCTTTCCACCCAGTTTTCCGTCCATCTCAGGGGAAAGGACCTTGGAACATTCAACCTGAACGTTCCGGGACTGCACAACGTGCTGAACGCTCTCGCCGCGATCTCCGTCGCCCATCACTTCGGACTGGAGCCGGAATGCTCCCGGGAGGCACTGGACTGCTTTCGGGGCGTCGGACGGCGGTTTACGCAAGTGGGGGAAGAGGGTGGAATCCGGATCGTTGACGACTATGGCCACCACCCGACCGAGATCAGCGTGACTCTTGCCGCGGCCCGGCAAGCCTATCCGGACAGAAGGCTCGTTGTCGCGTTCCAGCCCCACCGTTTTTCCCGGACGCGGGATCTCCTGTCGAAGTTCGCAACGGCCTTCCGCCTGGCGGACGTGCTTGTTCTGGGCGAAATTTATGCCGCGGGGGAAGACCCGATCGCGGGGATTTCCGGGGGGCGGCTCTTCAGCGAAATCCAGGCGGCCTTCGGGAATGAATCCTATTTTGCGGCAGACCAGAAGGCAATGATTTCCCGGCTGATGACGGTCCTGAAACCGGGAGATCTTCTGATGACGATGGGTGCGGGAGACGTGACCCATCTGGGCGGGGAAATCCTCGCCAGGCTGAAGCAGTCCAGCCGGGTGGTCGGATGATCCTTTACGAAGAACCCCTTTCCCGGCATTCGTCCATCCGTACCGGAGGTCCGGGCCAGGTGGTCGCTCTTCCGGAGTCGACGGAGGAGCTGATTTCCGTCCTGGAAAGAGTGCGGGAAGGGTTGTTGCCCTCGCCCGTGCGATTCATCGGGAACGCCAGTAACATCCTGTTTCCGGACGGGGGGCTTTTGGGTACGGTCGTTTCCCTGAAAAAAATGGACCGGTTCGATTTCCGTCCGGACGGCCTGATCGAAGCCCAGGCCGGGGCATTTCTCCCGCGTCTGGCCTTTCACGCGGCCCGGACGGGAAGAGGGGGCCTGGGATTTTTGTCGGGGATCCCCGGAACGGTGGGGGGAGGAGTCGTGATGAACGCCGGAACCACCACGGGCGAAATGTCGGAGGTGTTGCGCGAAGTGCGACTGGCATCTCCCGACGGTTCGACGTTTTGCGTCTCCCGGGAGGACCTTCTGTTTTCCTACCGGACTTCGGAGTTCCAGCACGAGGGGTTGTCGGAGAAGACGTCCAGATGGCAGGATTGCGTGATCGTTTCGGCCGTTCTGGAGACCTTTCCGTCCGAACCCGCCCGCCTGCTCGCGGAATGGGAGCGCTTGAGGCGATCGAGAAGCAAGAGCCAGCCGCTCGAAAGTCCGAATCTGGGTTCGGTTTTTCGCAATCCTCCGGGAGATTTTGCCGGTCGTCTGATCGAAGAGGCCGGATGGAAAGGAACCGTGCGGGGAGGAATCGAGATATCCCGACGACATGCAAACTTTTTTATCAACAAGGGAGGCGGTCTGTCCCGGGATTTTCGTTCTCTCGTGGAGGACGTGCGTCTTTCCATTTTGCGGGAAAGCGGCCTCCGGCTGGAGACCGAAGTGGAAATCGTGCCGGAGGAGACTCCGGCTGCAGTCTGAAAGGTGACGGATTCGTGGTGAAAAAGACATTCCGGAAAGTGGCTGTTCTCATGGGCGGTGATTCCCCGGAGGCGGCTGTCTCCCGCAGAAGCGGGAAGGCGGTGCTGGAGGCCTTGCGCTTCCGCGGTTACGAAGCTGTGCCGATGGAAGCCGGTCCGGACCTGTTTTTGTCGTTGTCCCGGTACTCTCCGGATGTATGCTTCCTCGCCACGCACGGGGGACACGGTGAAAATGGTGCCCTGCAGGGATGTCTGGAAGTTCTGGGTATCCCCTACACCGGTTCCGGCGTCCTGGGAAGCGCTCTCGGAATGAGCAAAAGCGCCTCCAGGGCTCTTTTCCGCCAGGGAGGCCTCGATGTTCCTCCGACCGTCACGCTCGAAGCCGGAGCGAGTCCTGCTCCGGAAGACTTCCCTTTCCCGTTGCCCTATATGGTCAAGCCCGAGTCGGCCGGATCGTCCATCGGCGTGGCGCGGGTCGACCACGCCCGCGATTTGCCGGATGCCCTTGCCGAAGCGGAAAAACATTCCACGCGGGTTCTGGTGGAACCTTTCCTGGAGGGGCGCGAAGTTCAGTCCGGGGTCCTCGACGGGCGCTATCTGGGTGCGATCGAGATCGTCCCGGACTCTTCCGAACCTTTTTATACCTATGCTTCGAAGTACCAGGCCGGAAAATCCCGGCATATTTTCCCGGCCCCCCTGGCAAGCCATGTCGCGGCCCGGCTGGAAGAGGCGACCGTTCGGGCGTTCTCCCTGCTGGAGCTTCGGGGAATCGCCCGTCTGGATACGCTGGTGCTTCCCGACGGTCGTGTGGTCGTCCTTGAAATCAACACCCTTCCGGGGCTCACGGAAACGTCTCTTGTTCCCGAGATCGCCCGGGGATGCGGCCTTTCCTTCGAGGATCTGGTGGAAACGATCCTGTCTTCTGCCCGCCTGGATGCTCCCGCCCCCACTCCCGTTCGATAGCCATGCCTTCCCTCCCTTCCTCTCCTGGAGAACATCCGGTTCGGCAGGAACCAATCCCCCGGAAATGGAAGGGAAAGGGACGGCTCGTCCTGACCGGTTTCTTCTTCCTTGCCCTGACAGTGCTGTCTTTCCGGCCGGGTCATTCCTTTCTGCCTCCCGTTGTTCCGGTTGTGGGCGATGGATGGCCGGTCGTTCCCCAAAAAACTCTCGACGCGTGGGTCGAAAAGGCGCCGGAAGGAACGTTCCTGAGCGCTTCCGATCTGCAGGGGTGGATGGGGCGACACCCCTGGGTTCGGGAAGTTTCCGCCAAGACCTTTCCCTGGGGAGCCCGTACGATCTCGATCCGGCTGAAGGAGCCTCTGGCCGTATTGCGCTCCTCTTCCGGAATCTTGCCTTCCGGTACCGATCTGCCGTCTGAAAGTCCGCTTTTTGTTCCGTATCTGCTTCCCGACGGAAAAGTTCTGACCGGACGTGTCGTTCCCGCCGTAACCCGCATGCCGGAGGTGATCGTCCGGTCTCCGCTCGGACGATCGGGAGGAAAGAGGCTGGTCGACACGATCCGGCTCGTCCGTTCCTGTCGCAGCAGTGGAGCTCCTTCGGGCCAGCTGTTCGTTTTCCGCAAGCCGCACGAAATCCGGTTCTTTCCGGATCGCTCCTCCGTCTACCTTGTTTTGCCGGAAGAAGCTTCCTGCAAGCCGTTTCAGTTATACTCCCGCTTGGTCGGACAGTCTTCGGTCCTGCCGGCGACAGTGACGCCAGTCGGGTACGACCTTCGTTTCAGGGGCATGGTTCTTGTTCGTCCCGGCGGATCCGCGACGTCGGAAGACAAGTCCCGGAAGGTCTCTCCGGCTCGATGACACGTTTGTCCGGGGAGCCTCTCCGGTGTTGTCCTGTTTTCCCCGGATATGCGACAATCGGGACCGGGCTCCCTAAAGGAGAGTCTCGGTTTTTTAACGACGGGACAGGTGCAGTGGTTATCGGTCAAAAACGGTTGAGACAAGGATGTGGAAAAGGTGTCGAGCAATCCTCTTTATGCGGCAGTCGATCTGGGTTCGACAAAAGTCGTTGCGGTAGCGGGTCATTCGGTCGACGACAATATTTTTGAAATCGTTGGTCTTGGAGTCTCTTCGACGGGTTCGGCTCTTCGGAACGGCACGATTATCGGCGTTCCGCAGGCGGTGACCGCGATCAACCGAGCGGTCGATCAGGCCCAGCGCATGGCGGGCAGACCCATAAAGCATGTCATGGTGGGCTTTGCCGGGGGAGAGATCGTCGGTATGGACCAGAGGGTGACGATTGCCCTTCGGGATCGGGAAGTTCAGCCCTCCGACATCGAAAAGGTTTTGCAGGAAGCCCGTTCGATGATCAATCGACCCGCTGCGGAGATTCTGCATGTGATTCCCAAATCCTACACGATCGATGACCTGGCGAACATCCCCAATCCGGTTGGCATGGTTGGTGCCCGGCTGGAAGCGCATGTCCATGTCATCCGGGGATCCGAAATGGTGATCGCAAACCTTCGTCGCACGATTGAACGGTCCGGTCTTGTCCTGAGAGAGGGGGACCTGATTCTCCAGCCGTTGGCAGCAGCCCGCGCCTTGCTGACGGAAGACGACAAGGAGCTCGGGGTCGCGGTCGTCGACATCGGAGGAGGAACGACGAATCTTGCTGTTTATGTGAACGGGTCGCTGGCTGCGATCCGGATGTTCCCCTATGGCGGAATCAACATGACAAAGGACCTGGCGATCGTCTTGCAGGTCTCCCAGGAAGAGGCGGAGCGGATCAAGATCGAGGCTCTCGGTCAGGCCAGCCTTCAGGAAACACCGGAAACCGCCACGGAGACCGGAGGAAAAACCACCGGGCCGGCAACTCCGGAACACGCAACCCAGGTCATGGATGTGGTCGAGGCCCGACTGGCTGAAATCCTGGGGATCGTGGGGAGGGAACTTCGGGAGATGCGTCTGGAAAACCGTTTGCAAAGAGGGGTGGTCCTGACGGGTGGCGTTGTCGGCATGCCCCGGATGATTCCGTTCGCTCAAAAAATACTTGCCCCCCTGCATGTGACGGTCGGGACGGTCCGGCCGCGGGTCCAGGGTCTCGTCGAACGGGCGATTCATCCGGAATTCTCCTCCGCCATCGGTCTTCTCTATTATGCCCGGGATCACTGGGAAGCGATGTACGGGGAAGAATCCACCGGTCTTCCGGAAGGGAAATCCGCCGAGAGTCCAAAAGAAAAGAAGGGGCTGTCCGGTTCTTCCCGCCTTCTCAACTGGTTTCGGGAAATCATTTGAAAATTTTTCCTGCGGGAACCTTCCGGTTTCCGGAATGGAGCGTGTTCGATGGATGACAGGGAACCACTGATTGACTACAACCAGTCAGGCCTTCTGGATGCTCGTATCCTTGTCGTGGGAGTGGGGGGCGGCGGTTGTAACGCGGTGAACACCATGGTCCGGGAGAAGGTGGCCGGGGTGGAGTTCGTGGCGGTCAATACCGACCTGCAAGCCCTGAACCGGATTTCCGCCCAGAGGATCCAGATCGGAGGCCAGCTTTCCAGGGGGCTGGGAGCGGGTGCGAACCCCGAAATCGGTCGCCGGGCAGCGATGGAGGACATCGAAAAGATTCGGGGTGTTCTGAAAGGGGCCGACATGGTTTTCGTCACCGCGGGAATGGGAGGAGGAACGGGGACAGGAGCGGCACCGGTCATTTCTCAGGTGGCGATGGAAGCGGGAGCCCTGACAGTGGCGGTGGTGACGCGTCCATTCGGCTTCGAAGGACCGAAACGGGAAAGGAACGCCCTGGAAGGTCTTCAGGATCTGAAAAAATCCACGGACACCCTCATCATCATCCCCAACGACCGGCTGCTGTCGGTGGTCGAAAAAAACGTGCCCATCACGGACGCATTCAAGATGGCCGACGACATCCTGAGACAGGGCGTCCAGGGAATATCGGACATCATTACCCGGCCAGGGCTTATCAACCTGGATTTTGCGGACGTCAAGACGACGATGGCCCGGATGGGGCGAGCCGTCATGGGCATCGGAACCGGCCGGGGTGAAGGGAGGGCGAGCGTCGCCGCGCGGCACGCGATCAACAGCCCTCTTCTCGAAGACGCCTCGATCCGGGGTGCCCGGGGCGTTCTGGTCAATTTTCATGGAGGATCGGACATGACGCTGCACGAAGTCATCGAAGCGTCCAAACTGATTCAGGAAGAAGGGGACAAGGGGATCAACATGATCTTTGGAACGGTGGTCGAGGACGAACCCCGGGAAGAGATCCGCATCACGGTCATCGCGGCCGGCTTCGACGCCGCCGAAGAGCCCGCCGAAGAGGAGTCACGGGAAGAGCCGCTGGATCCGGAACAGATCCAGGAAATCCCGGCATATCTCCGAAAGCAGAGGTCCGTCAGCGGAACAGCTTATCCTCATGCGACGGAACGCCACTCTCCCCTGTCCGGAGAAGAGGGTGGAGAATTCGAGCGTCCGGCCATCTGGCGAAAGCGGGGAGACTCCTAGTGTTTTTGCGCCATCCCCTTTTTTCTTCGCGGGGGATCGAGCACGGTTTCGGGACGCGATCGGACTCTTCCGAAGGGAAGGATGCATTTTCCTTTCGGCAGGTTCACGGGTCCAATGTCCGGGAAGCGGAGGCCGGTGCCGTCCAGGAACCCCGGCCGGAGGCCGACGGCGGCTGGACGTCCGTTCCCCGCCGTGCGGTGGCTGTCTGGACGGCGGACTGCGTTCCCGTGCTGTTTTCCGATCCGGAGGGAGTCTTTGTGGCGGCCGTCCATGCCGGTTGGCGTGGAACGGTTCGGGGAATCCTGCCCGAAGCCGTTCGAAGCCTTGTTGTGGTTTCCGGACGGAATACGTCGGATTTCCTTGCGGTCATTGGTCCGTCGATCAAGTCCTGCTGCTATCCGGTTGGAGAGGAGGTCTGGTCGGAAGTCCGCCAGTCCTGGCCGTTATGGTCTGCGCGTACAGGGTCTTCCGCACTGGACCTGCCGGACCTGATCCGGCACCAGCTTGAAGGGGAGGGCTTCCGGACCGGACAGATCGGCGAGATTTCCTTGTGTACGGTGTGTCATCCGGAACTGTTCTTTTCCCATCGCGGAATGGGTGAAAAGCGCGCAGGACGGAGCATGCTGAACTACATTCGCCGAAAAGGCTAGACAAACGTGGACGACAAGGTGTCGGTCCTTCGGGGTCGTCTGGAACGGCTGCGCCAGGAAGTCTCCGCGTTGTCCCGCGAGAATGGCTTCCGCATTGAACCCCGGATCGTAGGTGTAACGAAAGGCCGCTCCGATGAAGAGGCTCTGGCCCTCTTCGGGGCCGGAGTCGAACATCTGGCGGAAAATCGGTGGGAATCCCTGTCCCGCCGGGCGGATCTGTTTCGGGAGACGAAGCAGTCTCCCTGCTGGCATTTCATCGGGGCCCTGCAGAGACGATCCCTCCGCCACGGCTATCGTCCGGTCGCTTGCGTCGATACGGTCGACCGCTCTTCGGTGCTTCCGGTTCTGGCCCGACTGGCCGGACAGACGAAAGAGCTCCAGGCGATTCTGATTGAACTCGACCTGACTGGCATTCCGGGGCGCTCCGGCGTTCGGGAGCCGGATCTGGAGCCACTTTTGGAAGAATGTGCGCGATGGCCGGAGTTGTCCGTATCGGGCTTTCTGGTCATGGGCCCCCCTCCGGACGACCGCGCCCTTTCCCGTCGAGTTTTTCTTCGGGGAAAATCCCTGTTTGACCGGTTTTTTCCTGAAGGGAACAAGATCCTGTCGATGGGCATGACCGGGGATTTTCGGGAAGCGGTGGCTGCCGGTTCGACGGAAATCCGGATCGGTCGATATTTTTTTGAAGAAACGGAGGCATAGAGTGAGTCGTTCGGGCAGAGACGGTGCCAGCTGGATTATTGGCGCCGGTCGCATGGGACAGGCCTTTTTGACCGGAATCCTGAAAGGCGGGCGGGGAGCACGTCCGGAAGAAACGATCGTCTGCGATCCGGATCCCGGCGTTCGGGAACGTCTGTCCCGCGAACGGTCGGTGGAGGTCGTTGGCACCGTGGAAGAGCTCCTTCTGCGGGGAGAGAAATCGCCCCCCTCCCTGGTCTTCTGGTCTGTGAAACCGTCCCTTTTCCCGGATCTGGCTCCCGTTTTCGGGGGGTTGGACATGAGTCCCCTCGGAGTTTCGGTCATGGCGGGCACTCCGCTTTCGACGCTTGAGGAAGCCCTTCCTCGATGGCGCTGGATCCGGACGATGTCCAACCTGGCCCTGACGCGCGGGGAGGGCATGACCCTCCTGACCACTGGCGTCCGGGCAACGGACGAGGACCTTTCGTTCGTATCCCGGATTTTCCTGGAACTCGGGCGTGTTATGATGATTCCGGAGAAAGATTTCGACGTGGCGACAGCCCTGGCGGGATCGGGCCCGGGACTCATGGCCCTTGTCCTGGAAGCCCTTTCCGATGCCGGAGTGCGACACGGACTCAAGCGTGAAGATGCGGTATTCCTCTCGGCTCAGATGCTGAAAGGAACGGCGGCACTGATTCTGGACGAAGGGATGGATCCCTCGGAGCTTCGCAAGAGGGTCGCTTCTCCGTCCGGCACGACGATCGAAGGACTTGTCGCACTGGAAGAAGGGGGTGTCCGCGCATCATTCATCCAGGCCGTCGGCCGGATGGTCGGACGATCGGCCGCCATGTCCGTCGAATCTCGAAAGGAGGAATCCCATTCTCATCGTTGACCGTCTGCTGACCCTTTATTCCTGGGTCATCATCATCCGGGCCCTTCTGTCCTGGGTGTCCCCGGATCCGTATAACCCGGTCGTACGCATCCTGCATCAGATCACGGAACCGGTGCTGGCCCCAATACGCAAGCTGGTCCCTCCCGAAAAGCTGGCGGGCATGGATATTTCTCCCCTCATAGCGATCTTTCTTATTCAGGTTCTCCAGCACTTTCTGTATTAGACGGGAGAACCGCTCCGAAACAACCCGCAGAAAGGAGAATGAACTCATGATCGACCAGGGACGTATCGATGAAATCCGGCATCTGGAATTTTCCAGGGTCTTCCGGGGTTATGAACCCCGGGAAGTGGAAGACACGCTCGAGAAGATTGCCGGAGAAATGGCGGAGCTTCTGGCGGCATACCGGGCCCAGCAGGAAAGTCTCGCCCGGGCGGAAAGTCTGATGGGGGAGGTGGAAAAAAAAGAGAAGCTTTTGTCGGACACTCTTGTTGAAGCGAGGCTTCTTGCACAGAACACGCTGGAATCTGCGCGCAAGGAGGCGGAAGAGATCGTACGCGACGCGGACCTGTCGGCGAGGCAGATCGTTTCCGATGCGGAGGAACGACGCCGAAGAGCCGAGGAATGGTTTTCCCGCACCCGGGAAGGCTGGCTATCCGATCTGGCCCGGATCAAGAGAGACACAGGGCAAATGGTCCAGTCGCTCGAAATTCTCGAAAATCAGTGGAACGCTCTCACATGGCCACTTCCTCCCGGCGATCCGGACGGCGCCGAAAATGGATTTCTCGAGAGAGACTGACGGACGATGCGACCCACCGCAGGGCTCCGATCGGGGACTCTCCGGATTTGTGTGCGCCCCGGAAAGAAAAAAGATGTTCTTTCCCGACAGGGGGACGAGTTTCAGGCGGATCTGGCGGCTCCCGCCCGGGAAGGGGAAGCCAATGTCCGTCTCGTGAGGAATCTTGGGACCTGGCTCTCTTGGCCGTCTTCCCGAATCCGGGTTGAAAAAGGAAAGACCTCTCGCAAAAAAACGATCGTTGTCGAGGGATTGTCCGATTCGGAAGTTCGAGACCGGATCCTCCAATGGCTCGGGGAGTCTCTGAAAAACCCCTAGTCGAAAGTGAGCGTCTCGCTCCGGATTCCTTGTCCATCGTCGATACGGATCTGGAGAGTAATCGAGTCGACGGGGGAACCTCCCAGCCAGAGTGTCCTTTCCGCCGTTTCTCCGGGGGAGAGCGGTTCAAAGAGCAGGTAGGCGGGCGGAAGCTTCAAGGGGATGACCGAACCGTTCCCGATCTTGTAGTTTGCCCCGATCAGCTGGTACTTCAGCGGCGTCTTTCCGCTCAAATGCGTTTTGAAATAGGCCACCGACGGGCTCAGCATCATCTGGAATGTCAGAGTCCACCCGTTTCCATGAATTTCCCGGAAAGTTGTCCGGGTGCTGATGCTCCTCTTCGACACCGGCGTGTGGGATATCCAGAGGGGCGTGCTCCGGAAGCCGACGACCGATCCCCCTATTCCCGCAACGAGCAACAGACCGATAACGATATAGATGGCAATGGTGACGGGACTGAATCCTGGCTCTTCCCGAGGCCGGCTAGGACTGAAAAACTCTTCGTCGGGCAGCTCCTGAAAAGCGGATCCGTTTCCGGACTGGTCGGTTTTCCGGGTTTCAGTCGGATCCTTTTGTTGTTTGGAAGTGGCCATGGGACTCCGGTTGTGACGTGATGCGGTCGTGTGGGCAGGACAAATTCTGCCGGCCGTAAAATACGTATCCGGCTTCAGAACTCCTGAACCCTGTCATTTTACCCGATCACCGGAAAAAAGGGCAAGGAAGATTCAAATCCCGGATTCCGGTCCTGATCCAAGACAACAAGGATGTTCCACGTTTTCCGGGAGCATCCTCGGGATTGCCCTTTGCTCCGGGCTTCTTCGTCTGTTTTCGGTGTGTGGTTCCCGAAGAGGTCTTTCCGGACCACCGCACATCCTGCCGGAGTCCGGATGGAGAAAGCCCCGGTAAAGTTCTTCGGGAGGTTCGGAGAAGGAAGACATATCGTTGAGGGGGAGAATTCCTTGACCACTGCGTCCTGTGCCCATAGAATGATTTGTTGGTCAATGCAGGATTTCAATTCTCCTGTATGCTTTCATGTTTTCCCGAGAAATCTTGTGCGGTTCGGAACAGGGATTCGGGAAAAGGAAAACGGCTCCGGGGCCTTGGAGCGGGCAGAGAATCTCAAAGTCAGAGGAGGAGCGATTGAAGGGAAAGGAACCGGTTCCGGAGCAACTTTTTTCTGGTTCTTCCTCCGGCTTGCATACGGCTTCGGGGGAAGAAAGCGCGGTTGATCCTTCGACAGAAGTCGTTTTCGAAGGAATCCGCCGGGCCGCCGATTCTCTGATCGCACGCCAGCAGGAAGAAGGCTATTGGGTCGAACCGCTGGAAGCCGATGTGACGATCACTGCGGAATACGTTCTTTTGCAGTTTCTCCTCGGCCGTGACCGCGAAGAATTCTTCCGCCGGGCCGCTCCTTTCATCCTGGATGCCCAGGGGGAAGACGGGGGATGGCCACTCTATCATGGCGGTCCAGCGGAAATCAGCGCCACGGTCAAGGCATATCTGGCGCTGAAGCTTCTGGGATACGATGCCGACCATCCGGCGATGCAACGCGCGAAAGCCCTGGTTCTGGAGCGGGGTGGCGCCATCAACGTGAATGTTTTTACCCGGATCACGCTGGCACTCTTCGGCCAGTACGACTGGAAAGGCGTTCCGGCGCTTCCGCCGGAAATGATCCTCCTGCCCCGATGGTTTCCGCTTTCCATCTATACCGTGTCTTACTGGTCCAGGACGGTGATCGTTCCGCTTCTCTTCATTTACCATTACAAACCCCTTTTCCCGCTTCCGCCGGAAAAAGGAGTTCAGGAACTGTTCATCACTCCGATGAGCGAAGTCCGGGTCCATTACGCCTGGGACAAAAAATGGATCTCCTGGAAGAACCTCTTCTTTGTGCTGGACCGGATCCTTCAATCCTGGAATCGTCATCATCCTTCGTTCTTGCGGCGCAAAGCCTTGAAAAAAGCCATGGAATGGATGATTCCGAGACTCAAGGGGGAAGGGGGGCTCGGGGCGATTTTTCCGGCGATGGCCAACAGCGTTCTGGCTCTGCGACTGGAAGGTTATGCCTCGGATCATCCTCTGGTGCAAAGGGCCATCCGGTCTGTCGACGACCTCGTTTTCGAACTCGAGGACCGACAGTCGGTCCAGCCCTGTCATTCCCCCATCTGGGACACGGCTCTCGCCCTTGGAGCCCTTTTCGAATCGGAGTCCGAAGCGTCGCTCCCTTTCGTCCGAAGAGCCCTGGACTGGTTTTGCCGCAAGGAGGTCCGGACGGTCGGGGACTGGTCCGTGCGTGTCCCCGGTGTGGAGGCCGGCGGATGGGCCTTCCAGTTTGAAAACGATTATTACCCCGACATCGACGACACCTCCGTCGTCCTGATGGATTTTGCCAAATGGGTTCCGGAGATGGGCCCATACGAAGGCGTTTTTCGGAGGGGGATCGAATGGACCCTGTCGATGCAGGGAACCGACGGGGGTTGGGGCGCTTTCGACAAGGACAACGATTTCCTGTTTTTGAACAATATCCCGTTTGCCGATCACGGCGCATTGCTCGATCCGAGCACTTCCGACGTGACGGGCCGCGTGACGGAACTTTTGGGCATCCTCGGCTATGACGCCCGGACCCCTGTCGTCCGCCGGGCACTCCGTTTCCTGAGGAAGGAACAGGAGGAGAACGGTTCCTGGTACGGCCGGTGGGGGGTCAACTACATTTATGGAACGTGGTCGGTGGTGTCGGCGCTGAAAGCCGTCGGGGAAGACATGTCCGCCTCTTACGTCCAGAAGGCGATGGAGTTTCTTTTTTCCCGGCAGAATCCGGACGGCGGATGGGGGGAAAGTTGTTATTCCTATTTCCGGAAGGAAACGGCGGGCGAGGGTGTTTCGACCCCGTCCCAGACCGCCTGGGCGCTGATCGCCCTGATTCACGGCGGTCACGTCCGTCATCCGGCGGTATCCCGGGGAGTTCGGTTCCTTCTTTCCCGGCAGAATCCGGACGGCAAATGGCCGGAGTCAGAGTACACCGGAACGGGATTTCCCAAAGTCTTCTATCTCCGGTACAACATGTACCGGGACTATTTTTCGCTCTGGGCCCTTGCCCTTTACCGGAATGTACTCGTGGACGGCCAGTCGAGAGTGGAGAGACTGTCACGGCGCTGGAAAGGGAACCCGTATCCGCTCCGTTCCCGTTTCCTTGCATGAAGGGCACATCCCGGATGTCCGGCATTCCGGACAACGGGGATGATCCGGGGAAACCCTCACCTTCGAGCCACCTTCTTCTTCTCTCGCCCCTTGCATCCGAGTCTCTGGCCCTTTCCACCGGACTGTCCCGTTTTCTGGGGAATCCGGTGAAAATCCCTTCCATATCGAACGAGATGATTTTTTCGCCCTACGTGACAGTCCGTTTTCTGGGACCGGGAGCCGGTCCGGCCAGAAGACTCGAATCGGTCCAGTTTTCGGCTTTCCGAAAGGTCCTGCTCGCCGGTTTTGCCGGAGGCCTCTCAGTCCGGGCGACTGTCGGCAAGGCTTTTGCCATTTCAGAACTCATCGGGAAAGACGGGAGACGTCTTTCGCTCCCTTCGTCTGCCGAATGGTCCCGACGGCTGGCTCTCGAGACGGCCGTCTCTGTCGAAGCGGACAAAATTCTGGAACGTCCTGGAGAAAAGAGCGCCCTTTTTCAGAAGACGCAGGCAGATCTTGTCGATATGGAGAGCTATGCATGGATGCAAATGATTCTGAACAAAGTTCCGGACGCCGGGGTCTTGCGGGTCGTTTCCGATGATCGGGAAACGGGTCTTCCCCGAGAGATGATGCAGTTTTCGGACGAGAACGGAATGGAACGTCGGGGACGGGGATTCAAGGCCCTCCTGAAAAACCCGGTGACCCTCGCGCCATTTTTCCGGGCGTTGCCGACTTTTCTCCTGGCACGACGGACGCTTGTCTCTCTCGGAGAGAAGTTGGGGGAGACGCTTTGGAGGGATATCCGGTGAAGATTTTCCGGAGGCTTCTGCATGCTTTCTGGTTTCCGGCCGCATTGACCGCCTGCCTCCTGTTTCCGCCGGACTCAAGAGGGCAGGGAGGACTGCCTCCTGTTCCGGTCGTTCCCGGAAACCCTTCCACCGCCCAGAACTTTCCGACTCTCCCGATCGGGGTTCCTCCGCCCTTCGCCTACAGCACTCCGACGGAGAACACGGTTGTCATTCCGGTGCCGGCAATTGGGGACTCTTATAATTCGGGACCGACTTTCGGGACGCTCGTGCCGATTCTCTATGCCAAACCGAGCGGACGGATCACGTCCATCCTGGCGCCTTCCGTCATGTGGAACCCTTATATGGGAACCGAGCTCGGTATCCGGTATTACCGGTTTTACAAGGGCAACCTTCGCCGGTGGCACGCCATGGCCATACAATCCAACTCCATCATGAATTTTTACGAGGTCCATTACCGGGATCTGGCCGCAGGAAACGGTCGGTATATCCTCGACGTCAGAGCCAAGGAGTTCAAGAATCCTATGGCCCGATTTTACGGGCTGGGTCCGACATCCCTGTTTTCGGACCAGAGCAATTACACCCTTGCGGAAACCTCGGCCCATGTCACCGGAGGGATCAACGCCTTCAACGGGAAAGTCCGCATGTGGCTGATGGAGCGCTATCGCATCTACGGAGCCGCTTCCCCCGGACAATATCCCGGGCTTCCGGATTCCGCCACACTCTTTCCGAACGTGAACGGTTTTTCCCAGGGAGCGGTCATTTATACACACAGGGCCGATATTACCTATGATACCAGGGACAATCATCTGATCCCGACTTCGGGGACCTATGCCCGGGGATTCGGGGAACTTGACCAGAATCTGACGCCGGGACAGAACACCGTTTTCGACCGTTTCAACGTGGAGTACAAAACCTGGATCCCGTACGGGGAGGACGACCAGAACGTTATCGCCATCAGAGGAATGCTGAACCTCATGAACGGTCCGAATATCCCGTTTTTTGCCCAAAGCATGCTCGGAGGGGCGTTTACCCTGGAGGGCTACGGGACGGGACGGTTTTACGGATACGACGCCTCCCTGTTCAACCTCGAAGACCGGATCAAGGCCTTCGATCTGAATCTCCTCGGGGTCAACAGCGAGTTTCAGGTTGCTCCGTTCGTGGGTGTGGGGGAGGTTTTTCAGACGGAAGCGCAGGCGCTCAACCCGGGGGACTACGCGATCAACCCCGGAGTCGGTTTGCGCGCACTGGTCAAGCCGGATGTCGTCGGCCGTCTCGACCTGGGTTATTCGACCGAAGCGGGTGTCGTGACGTTTTTGGGGATCGGGTTCCCTTTCTGACGGTTGGAAAGAGGAGACCCGGAAACCGCTTTTGCCTGAAGAAGGTCCAGAAGACGGCTCAGCTTTTTGTCCCGGGAAATCCGGACGGAGTGGTAGGCGAGAGGAAGGCGGTCGGCCGTCTCGCACCAGACCAGAAGAACCGGCGAGAGCATCGTGTTGATGGCTCCTCCGAAGAGCCCGTCCGCCAGAAGCGTCGGAAAAGAAATCCTGTGGTAGTTCGTGAAGGCGGTTGCCGGACGGTTGTAGACACATCGGAGGAGCCCGGGGGTTGTCATCTGCCCCAGGCGTTCGATGTCTCCGCTTTTGGTCGGACGATAGCGGTCGACCCGGAATCCGGTGTCGGAAAAGAGCGCCTGGTAGCGCAGGACCGACAGGTGTCCGTCTTTGTCGGACAGGACCAGGCGGTTCCCTTTGATCAGATGGTGTCCCAGCGAGTACCGGGGATTGTTCCAGTGGAAGCCCTTTTTCAGGAGTACGGGGAGAACCGCGTCCCGGACGGCTGTCGACGGAAAGCGCGTGTCCGGCAGGACGATTCCCGCCTTGTCCAGGTCCGGCTGGTTGTCCAGAGGGACAGAAGTCGTATAGCAGCCTGAAAGTCCCAGGCAGGCGAGTCCCAGGGCAAAAATGATTGCAGATGGTTTCATGAAACGGACGGGCGGCCTTTCAATACGGGAAACGGTTTCCGGGTTTCTCCGACAGAAACGATGCGGTATCATAGCATGTCGGCAAGTTTTTTTCCGGACGGCAAATCGGAAGAGCGTTCCGGACATTCCCGAAAAGGGTAAGGAGTGGAGAGTGTGATGGGTGAAAAACCCTTGGCGATGCTGACCGGGGCGACCGGTTTCGTGGGATCCTGGGTCGCATCGGAGCTTTTGGCGGAGGGATTCCGCCTTCGTTGCCTGATCCGTCCCCGGAGTGACAGACGGAATTTGCCTCCCGAATCGAAAGACGTTGAATGGTTCCAGGGCGATCTTCGGGACCCGGCTTCTCTTGCCCGGGCACTTTCCGGGGTCACTCATCTTTTTCACGTTGCGGCCGAATACCGGATCTGGTCTCCGAACCCGGGCGAGATGATCCGGACGAATGTCGAGGGGACGCGCTCCCTGATGGAAGCGTGTCTTCGCTTTCCACTTGAAAAGATTGTCTACTGCAGCAGCGTGGCGGCTCTGGGGGCCCGCAAGGACGCGATTCCGATCACGGAGGACATGCCAGTTGACACACAGTCCTTGATCGGGGAATATAAACTGTCGAAGTATCTGTCCGAAAAGGTTGTACTGGAATATGCAAACAGGCTTCCCGTGGTTGTCGTCAATCCCAGTGCTCCCATCGGGGGCCGGGACATCAAGCCGACTCCGACGGGGCGGATTGTCCTGGATTACATGAAAGGCCGGATGAAGGCCTACGTGCACACGGGCCTGAACGTCGTTCACGTCCGGGATGTGGCCCGGGGACATCTTCTGGCGGCCCGCTTCGGACGTGTCGGAGAAAAATACATTCTGGCGAACCGGAACATGCTTCTCCAGGAGATCTTCGGGATTCTGGAAACGATGACCGGGATACCGGCTCCGCGAGTCCGTATCCCCAAATCGGCGCTCCTTCCCCTGGCCTATGTCTCCGAGGGAGTGTCGCGCATCACGGGCCGTGAACCGCTGGTTCCGCTGGACGGTGCCCGGATGGCCCACAAAATGATGTTCTATTCCGGGGAAAAGGCGGTCCGGGAACTGGGACTGGACCTGACCCCGGTCGAAAAAGCGTTCGAAGAGGCCGTTCGCTACTTCTCTTCAAACAATGACCTCGGAGAGCCTTTCCGGCAATCCAGTGTGTGAAAACGGGCGGGTCGGGCAAGAGCCGCCTTCCCGGGGACAGCACCTCAAAACGAGCGAGAGGAGTTGAAATCATATGGATATCTTTCTTCCGGAATATGCAGGAGTGTGTGTCGGGGTCAAGCGGGCGATCAAGATGGCCCACAAGACGGCCGAAGAGGCCAGCGGTCCCGTCTTCATCCTCCATGAAATCGTCCACAATACCCATGTCGTGAAAGACCTGTCCGAAAGGGGCGTCAAGTCGGTCGACGAAGTGAGGGAAGTGGGCAACGGAACGCTGATCATCAGCGCCCATGGCGTAGCTCCCGAGGTGATTGCCGACGCACGCGCCCGAAATCTTGAAGTGGTCGACACAACCTGTCCGCTGGTCTGGAAAATCCACCGGATCGTGAAAGCTCTCGCCGAGAAGAATTACACGATCTTTCTCCTTGGTGAACGCAATCATGACGAAGTGATGGGCGTCCAGGGCGTGGCGAAGGAACATATTCATATTTTTCACAAGAAAGAGGAAATCGCGCATCTCCCCATGACCGATGGTCCGGTTGCGCTCGTTTCCCAGACGACCCAGAGCATCAAGTACTTCGACGAGATTCTGGACATGCTGCTCGAGCGCTATCCCCAGCTGGAAATCCACAACACGATCTGTGACGCGACGGAAAAGCGGCAGACATCGGCTCTGGCGATTGCCGGCGACATGGATGTCATGATCACCGTGGGTTCCATGAGCAGCGCGAACTCCCGGCGTCTTCAGGAAGTGTCGGCAGGATTGTGCCGTGCATCCTATCTGGTGGACAGCGCCGACGAAGTGTCGGATGCCTGGTTCAAGGGTGGCGAGCGTGTCGGTGTTACGGCCGGTGCTTCCACGCCCGAATGGCTGATCGAAGGTGTGATCGAAAAATTGATGGATATTTCCCGTTCGAAAGGCTTCGAACCATCAGTGACGCGAAACGAATCCTCCGAGGAAGAGTTTATTGAGACGCACTGATTTTCCGGACAGCCAAACTTTTCGATGGGAGATACCATGTCGTTGAAGACCCTGTTTCTGAATCCTCCCTCCTTTGACGATTTTGACGGTGGTGCGGGAGCACGGTACCAAGCCACGAGAGAAGTCCGTTCCTTTTGGTACCCGACCTGGCTGACCTATCCGGCCGGAATGCTTCCGAATTCCCGTGTGCTGGACGCTCCGCCGATCGGATGGGATGTCGCGAAGACCCTTTCGTTGGCCAAAGAATTCGATATGGTCATTTTGTACACCAGCACGCCATCCCTGCAGAACGATATCCAGATCGCCAAAGGCTTCAAGAGTCTGAATCCCTCGATCCTGGTCGGTTTTGTGGGGCCGCATCCGAGCGTTCTTCCCGAACTGACGCTCAAGGCGGATCCGGTCATCGATTTCGTTGTCCGGGAGGAATTTGACCATGCCATCCCCGAAATCGCCAACGGAAAGCCCTGGGACGAGGTCCTCGGGATCCACTACCGGATCGATGGAGAAATCCGTTCGACACCGGATCGTCCCGTCCTGGAAAATCTCGACAATCTTCCCTTCGCTTCGGAGGTGTACCGTCGTGACCTGAACATCCTGGACTATGAGATTCCCTGGATGAAGTACCCGTATGTTTCGATCTATACGGGGCGCGGTTGCGGGAGCAAGTGTACGTTCTGCCTCTGGCCACAGACGTTTTCGGGCAACGTGTACCGGACCCGGAGTGTCGAGAACGTGATTCAGGAAGTGGCTTATATCAAAAAGACGTTTCCGGGCATCAAGGAGCTGTTCTTTGACGACGATACGCTGACCGAGTACCGCGACAGGACCCGCGAGCTTTCCGAGGCACTCAAGCCTTTCAAACTGTCCTGGGGATGCAACTCGAAAGCCAACGTCGACTTCGAGACCCTGAAAATGATGAAGGATTCCGGATGCCGGGTCATGGTTGTCGGGTACGAGTCGGGAAACCAGCAGATCCTGAACAACGTCAAGAAGGGGATCCGGGTCGAGCAGGCCACGGAGTTTACCCGGAATGCGCACCAGCTTGGCATGAAGATTCATGGGACGTTCATTTTCGGCCTTCCGGGAGAAAACCCCCAGACCATCGAAGAAACGATCCAGTTTGCCTGCGACATGGACATCGAGACTCTTCAAGTGTCGCTCGCATCCCCCTATCCGGGAACCCATTTTTATAATTATGCCAAAGAAAAAGGCTATCTGATGGATTCGGAGATGGTTTCCGAAGACGGTATCCAGGCGTGCAATATCAGCTATCCGGAAATCGGTTCCCGCGAAATTTTCATGGCGGTTCCGAAATTCTACCGGAAGTTTTACTACCGTCCGCGTTATATCGCCCGCGTTCTCAAGCGTGCGTTGCTGAGCGGCGCGGAGCGCAAAAAGATCATCCGGGAGGCTGGCGAATACTTCCGCTTCATGGCCCGTCGTAAGGAAGCGCTCAGGTCTCCGGCCAGCCGGTAAGATCGGGCGGACATGACCCCTTTTCCGATCTTTTTCCCCGGTTCCCTCGTTCCCCGATTGCCGGAATTTCTGGCGTATTTTCTTCTCGGGATCGGGGGAATCGGGGTTTTTTTTGACTTTCTGGCCTATCTGGGCGGACGAAAACTTCTTTCAAGGGCCGGGTCCCGGGAGGAAACCCGCTGGCCTTCCGTTCTGATGATCAAGCCTGTCAAGGGTCTCGACGAAGGAGCCCGGGAGAATTTTCTGTCCTTCGTGCGTCAGGACTATCCGGATTACCGGATCCTGTTTGTGGTGGGAGACGGAACCGATCCGGTGGTGGATCTTCTCCGGGAACTGCAGAAAGACTATCCCGAAAAAGTCCGTTTCAAGGTGATTCTCGAACATTCCGGCACCAATCGTAAAATGAACAATGTGAACCGGGCCTTCGAGGGGGAAAGGGGAGATCTCGTCCTCCTGAACGATAGCGACATCCGGGTGGACCCGAATTATCTGAAGGCAATTGTACGGCCGATACAGGAAGACTCGTCCGTCGGCATGGTGACATGCCTTCAGCGGGGCACACATGTCGGAGGCTGGTCTTCCCGGCTCGCTTCGCTCATGCTCAACACGGAAGCGATTCCCCAGGCTTTGGTCGCCTATCGGCTGTTCCCCATCGATTTCGCGTTCGGCCCGACCATGCTCCTTCGAAGAGACGTCCTGGAGAAAGCCGGTGGATTTTCGGTGCTGACCGACATTCTCGCGGACGATTATCATCTCGGGCAACGCGTTGTTGCCGCGGGTTACAGAATCCACCTTTCTTCCTATATCGTGGATGCCCGGATCGGGGATGAGTCCCTTCCGGACCTCTGGCGTCACGAAATCCGTTGGGCACGGACGTACCGCAATTGCCGACCGGTCGGATACGCGTTTTCGATCCTGACACGCCCATTCGTCTTTTTACTGGCCAGCGGGATTTTTTCGATTCTTTCGGGCCATGGTGCATTGGCCGGACTCTCTTTGCTGCTTTATCTTGTCCACTTCACGCTGCTGACGGCCATCTCGGACCGGATGCTGGATCGTCCCCTCGACGGAGTGGACCTTTGCCTGTTTCCAGTTCGGGAAATCCTGTCGCTTCTTCTCTATGCCGGAAGCTTCGGTTCCCGAATCGTCTGGAGAGGTCACGTCTACAAACTGATGCCGGATGGAACCCTTCGTGCACTGGACCCTTCTCCATTCGCCCCCGATCCGGCTTCCGGAAGGGAGTCTTCCTGACGTTCGGTAACCTTCCTGCGACGACATTCCTTCTGGTCTTCTTCTTCGCGCTTCTGCTGGAGGATGTCGGATTCATTCTTCTTTCCCGAGGCATGAAGGAATCTTCCTCTCCTGTCGATTCCGGAAGCGGGGGGAGACTGGGACGGATTCTGCGGAATCCGCGCGTGCTCGGAGGGGTGTTTCTCCAGGCGGTCTATTACGTGCTCCTTCTCTCCCTGATTCAGAAAGCGCCGGTAAGTCTGGTTGTCCCCATGACCGGGTTCGGATATGTCCTGACCGCTTTTCTCGCCCGGGTCTTTTTGGGAGAACCGGTTTCCCCCGGACGATGGGCAGGGATCTTCCTGATCACGGTCGGTGTCGTCTTCATCTCCCGGGCAGGCTCCTAGACCGGTTTCCGGAGTTCGTTCCCATGCATCTTCTGATATCCACCATTTTGTTCCGATGGTACGTCTTTCTTTTCTGGGGGGCCGGCCTCGTTCTCCTCGCCCGCCAAACGGGCTGGATTCCGGCCCTGATCCGTTTCGTTCTGGCATATCTGATCGCCTATGTTTCCGAAGACATCTCTTCACTTCCCGGAGGCTGGTTCCCTTTCGGTCACTACACGTATCTTCCGACGACCCGCGACCAGGAAATCTGGATCGGACATCTCCCCCTGATGGATTCGTTGTCGTTCGCCTTTCTGATGGTCGCGAGCCTGGGAACGGTGGCGAGATTTCGCGGAACGAACATCCGGGTGTGCCTGACCGGTCCTTTTGACCGGACAAAGGCCGGATTGTGGGCGCGTGCGGTGATCGTCTTCGTCCTGATCGATGTTGTCATCGATCCTGTTTCCTTGCGGGGGAACCGGTGGTTTCTCGGACAGATTTACTACTATCCGGAGGGAGGTGCCTATTTTGGCGTTCCCTTCGCCAATTTCGCCGGATGGGCGATCGTCGGCACCCTGATTCTGATCGCCTGGGGTTTCCCATTTTCGGAGACCGGATGTCCGCGGGAAGGGGGCACTTCTCTCCAGCGACGAACAATCGATTCGGGGATCGACCGATGGGGACCGGTTGCTCTGTACTCGAGCGTCTTTCTGTTCAATGCGTCCATCGCGTTTTACCTGCGGGAATGGGCACTGGGTATGGCGGACCTGTGCGTCGGCCTCCTTGCCTCTCTTGCGGGAGTCTGTTGCCGGAAGGCTCCGGAAGCCTAAGAGTGCCGTTTCTCTGCGGTCGGATTCATTGACCTTCCATCGGAAGGACCGCTATAATCCAGCTACAAAAAACGCATCAGACCCGATTTTCGGGAAAGGGAGGTCCGTGATCCGGAAAAAATGGGGTGTTCTCCTGGTCGTGCATGGCAGCCCCGACAACCGGGGAAACCTTCATGCCCTGGAAGCATATGCCCGCCTGAAGGAACGGATGGGGGATCGGGTTCCCATGGCGCTCGGTTTTATCGAGCACGCGACGCCTTCCGTCGATGAATCCCTGGACCTGCTGGCCCGGGAGGTTGAAGGGGTAGCGCTCGTTCCTTTCCTGCTGTTTGATGCCGGTCATTCGAAAAGCGATATGTCCGCCTATATCCGGAGAGCGCAGCGCCTTCACCCCGATCTGGAAATCATTCGGGACTGGGCCTTCGGAACGGACCAGCAGATCGTCACTCTCCTTCTGGAGATCTTGCCTCCGGTCGACCCGGCGATACGGGAAACCCTGGTTCTCGTCGGTCGCGGAAGCCTGGACGCCAACGCCAATGCGTCCCTGTTCTATCAGGGACGAAGACTCTGGGAACGGCGAAAAGGGAGTCTCCCTCTGTTTTCGTTCATCAGTGTGACAGATCCCAGGCTTTCGGATCTTCTCGAAAGCCTTGAGCCGGATCGGCAGGACCGTCTCGTCCTCCTTCCCTATTTCCTCTTCGAAGGAGTTCTGATGGACCGGATCCGGAACCTGGGGGCCGGTTATCGCGAGAAGAAGAACTTTTCCGGAGAGATTGCCGTGACGCCGCCTTTCGGAGATCATCCGGCCTTTCTCGACCATGTCGCCGATCGAATCGCGCGCCTTCTCTTAACGGGGAGAACCCCGATGCCTAAATGGCCCGTCATTTACGCCGACGGTCCCGTTGAACACCTGACGCTTACGGAAAGGGAGTCCTGATGACGCTTGCCCTGAAAAACGATTTGTTCCTCCGGGCTTGCAGGGGAGAAAAGACCGAAAGACCGCCCGTCTGGATCATGCGGCAGGCGGGACGATATATGCCGGAATATCAGGAGATCCGGAAAAAAACCTCTTTTTTGGGTTTGTGCAAGACCCCGGATCTGGCTGCCCGGGCCACGATGCTTCCCATCGAGATGCTGGGAGTTGACGCGGCGATCCTGTTTTCCGACATTCTGATTCCGGTGGAAGCCATGGGGATGGAACTCGAGTTTTCCGAACACAAGGGGCCGTCTTTCCCTCGACCGGTCCAGTCCCTCATGGACGTGGACCGTCTTCTCGTCCCCGATCCGGTCGCCCATACAGGTTTTGTGGCAGAAGCCATCCGGGAAATCAACCGGAGACTGGACGGTCTGGTGCCACTGATCGGTTTTTCGGGAGCGCCCTTCACCCTGGCGACGTATATGGTCGAAGGAGAGATCTCGAAAGACTTTTCGCGCGTAAAGCAGATGATGTTTTCGGAGCCGGGAACTCTCCACACGCTTCTGGACCGCATCACGGAAACCGTTATCCGCTATCTTGAGATGCAGATTGAGGCCGGTATCCACGCCTACCAGATCTTTGACACATGGGCCGGATCCCTGTCTCCTTTTCACTACAGGTCTTTCGCGCTTCCCTATGTCCGGCGGATTGTCGACTCCCTCAAGCGTTACGGCGTTCCCTCGATCCTGTATGTCAACGGCAGCTGCGCGCTACTGGAAGACATGGTGACGGCGGGAACGAACGTGGTGTCGGTGGACTGGCGCATGTCGCTGTCCGGTGTGCGTGAACGGGTTCCTTCCGTCGTTGCCATCCAGGGGAATCTTGACCCTGTTTCCCTTCTGGGAGAGCCGGAGATCCTTCGGGAAGAAACCCGCAGGATCCTGGATGAAATGAAGGACCGCCCCGGTTACGTGTTCAACCTTGGTCATGGCATCCTTCCGTCGACCCCTGTGGCAATGGCACAGTATCTCGTGTCCCTGGTCCAGAAAGGTCTCGATGCTCCCATGCCCCGGCGGGCAGGGAACATCTAGCGATCAGGGTTCTTTTTGGTTTCTGAAAGCCCGCGGGAGTTCGAGCGGGAGATCGGGGCAAAAACGATGTATATGACATATGGCGCAACAAAAGAGCTTCTTCAAAAATACGACCGGCCCGGTCCGCGTTATACGAGTTATCCCACAGCGCCTGTCTGGAAGACCGGCTTTACGGCGGAAGATTATCAGCAGGCGATCGATCGTTCGAACCGTGTGCCTTCAAAACCTCTTTCCCTGTATTTTCATATTCCGTTCTGCGAAATGTTGTGTTACTTCTGCGGATGCAGCACGATCATTTCCCGTGACAAGGGGAAGGCTGCCGACTATATCGATGTGCTGGGTGCCGAGATCGCGAATCTCGGAAGCCGGATTCCCCGTCGCCGGAAAGTGGTTCAGCTGCATTTCGGCGGGGGAACCCCTTCGAGCCTGACGCCATCCCAGAACAGGGTTCTCTTTTCGCACATCAACCGGTGGTTCGATGTAGACTACCAGGAAGGAGAGATTTCGATCGAAATCGATCCCCGGCACGCTTCGGACGATTATCTGGAAACTGTCCGCGAACTGGGAGTCAATCGCATCAGCATGGGCGTGCAGGACTTTGACCCGGTGGTCCAAAAGGCCGTCAACCGCATCCAGCCGGTGGATCTGACCGAACGGGTTTACCGCAAGGTTCGGGAACTGGGTTTTCACAGTATCAACATCGACCTGATCTATGGACTTCCCTTCCAGACGGTCAAAGGATTCGAGGCGACTCTGGACGAAATTGTCCGGATGTCCCCCGACCGTCTGGCAATCTTCAATTATGCCCACGTGCCGTGGTTGAAAAAGCACATGGTCCTGATCCGGGAGATGGATCTCCCGCGCCCGGAAGTCAAGTTCGAACTGATGGAACTGATCGGGGAGAAACTCACGAAGGCCGGATATGTCTATATCGGAATGGACCATTTCGCAAAACCGGGCGATGAACTGACCCGCGCTCAGGCGAACAAGACCCTCTATCGGAACTTCCAGGGATATACGACCAAGGCGGAAGCGGACCTGGCAGGTATCGGCGTGACTTCCATCAGCATGGTGGGGGACGTCTATGCCCAGAACGAAAAGAACCTTCCGGATTACCAGACCCGTGTCCTGTCGGGACAGATTCCGACCCATCGAGGGTACCGGCTTTCGAAGGATGACCAGATCCGTCGGTCAGTCATCACACGCATCATGTGTGATCTGGAGGTTGACCGGGCCCATGTTCTGGACCCTTTCGGAGAAGATTTCGACCACTATTTTGCTCCGGAAATAAAAGAGCTCGAAGAATTCGCCCGCGACGGTCTTCTGGAGATGCGTCCGGACAAAATCGCGCTGACGCCTCTCGGACGGATATTCATGCGCAATATCGCTATGGTTTTCGACATCTACCTGAGGAACGCTCCCAAGGGGCCTCTGTTCTCCCGGACCCTTTGAGAGGGCGATAACCCGGAAAACCCGAAAAAAAAGACGGCAGGAACCGAGATTCCCGCCGTCCGGGTTAGTGCTTCCCGATGCTCCGGTTCAGTGGATTTCCTTGAACACGTTCCGGAAAAGGGAAAGGGCTTCCTCGACCGGAACATCCATCTCCGGCTGTTTCCGGATCACGTCCTCGAACCCTCTCTCAAGCCCGGCCAGAATGTCTGCGCGCATCTCCTGCGCATTGTATTCGCTCACCATGCTGTCACAGACTTCTGTAAAATACTCCCGAATGTTCTGGACCCACATGGCTTTCCCCGCTTCCGTCGGATCCGGAACGGGGTCGACCAAGGCCATCCGTCCTTTCTTTTCGGCTTTCTGAATGATTTCCTCGCGTTTCAGAGTGGTTGTTGCCATCTTCTTCCCCCTTTCGTCCTGAAAGACGCTGCCTTTCAGGTGTCCATGGATGTTGGTCCTGGTGAGCACAAGCCATGGGCCATTGTTCCGCCCGACCTCGCTTCCTCAGTTCTTGCGGGAGCAAAGACTCAACCCGGCCCTGGAAAGGGGAAAAGTGCGCCAACCGGATGCAATCACGAAACAGGAGGCCACGTTGAATTGTTCCCTCGGAAAAAGGAAACCCGATCTTTTGTGTGCTGTGATTCAACTATATCCCGGATCCAAAACTTGTCAATGAAAAATTCCGTGTGATGACAGACACCCCTTCAGGGTGTTGGTCCCTTCAGGTTGATTTTGTCGGGAGATTTCCCTAGAATCCTTGAGACTCTTCTTTGTTGTTTATCCTCTGAAACGGGGCTGTGGCGCAGTTGGGAGCGCGCAAGACTGGCAGTCTTGAGGTCAGGGGTTCGATCCCCCTCAGCTCCACCATATTTCATAATGAGTTAAACGTCTTCATTCCCTCGGTCATCAAATCGAGTTCCATCTATGTTCCATTTTCGGCGGAAGTCGGATCCCTATTCTTGTCCCCAGTAAAACTCCGAGCGGCATTGTGAAGACGCCCTCTCAGGGGGGTGCCTGCTCCCTCCCGCGTGTTCTCCGCGAAAATACGAAGGCGATGATCCCCTTCCTTCGTCCTGTCGATGAACCTGAAGCGCCGCCATCTGAACGAGTCCCAACGGGCGATGATCGGGGCCAAAATTGCGAACCTTCCAAGAGGAGGAGACAGGAAAAGCGAGAATTTCAAAGTTGAAAATTCCACTTTGACCCAAGAGGATGTCGGGAAGATGCTGAACGTCTCCCGCGAATCCATCATTGCGGCCAAGAAGATCCGGGAAGGAGCTATTCCGGAAGGGGCGTGACGATCCCGGGGATAGATTCGCATCATGCTTCGCTTCCCCGATACCTGAGACCTGTCGGGTAGCAGGAGAGCGTCACCGCTCCCCCGCCCCCCAAGAACCGGACATGCGACTTTCACCGCATCCGGCTCACGCCATTCGAAGGCCCGGATTCCTCCGGACCCGGTTATTCCCCGCGTTCAGGAAACCTGACGGATGGCTTGGCCCATAGGGAAGAAGGAAAGATTCTCTCCCGCTCCCCTGAGCTTCAGGAACTCCTTTCGGGTTCTGAGGTAGCCCGTCCATTTGGGATCGAACGGATGAGCCGCGCCTTTGACCTTGACATGCCGCCGGATGGGAGTGGATGAGGCCTGATACAATGTTTCTCCCGTTGTTCCCGTGAAGGTCCAGTCGCGACCTCTGACCCTCCGAAGGTAAGTTGTCTTGATCCAGTCGGAAGATTTCTTGGGGTGGCGGTGTCTTAGCTCTACAGCGACACTGCTTCACCTATCCCGTTTTTGTCGGGAGGGGTAAACAGGTTCCTCTTTTTTGATTACACTGCCTCCTGTTGACGGTTCACCCGTTTGGAACAGGAGGATTCGTTGGAACAACCCGCCCCCTCTGTCGTCCCTCCCGTCCTCTGGGGAACCCTGGAGAGTCTGGGCCCGATCACGATCGAACCGGTGGATCCGGGATCGGAGGAGGCCGCCCTTTGGGACCAAGCGGTTCGGGAACATCATCCCCTGGGGTACAAGAAGCTTCCCGGGCGCCAGATCAAGTACCTGGCGCGGGTGAAGGACACGGTCGTGGGAGCCCTGTCCTTTTCCGCCTCGGCTCCCCACCTTGAGGTCCGGGACATCCATATCGGCTGGAGTGCCGGGGAGCGGAAGCTCCTCCGGCACCGGGTCGTCAACAACAGCCGATTTCTCATCCTGCCGGGCGTCCGGATCCGATACCTGGCCTCCCATCTCCTGGGGCAGCTGCTCCGCCGTCTTCCCGCCGACTGGGAAGAGCGGTTCGGCTATGCCCCCTGGCTGGTCGAGAGCTACATCGATCCCGTCCATCACTCGGGAGCCAGCTACCGGGCGGCCGGCTTCGTCCGCCTGGGGCAGAGCAAGGGGTTCTCCCGGACGCGCAAGGGTCCCAAGCATTACGCCCGACACGGGAAGGTCAAGGACGTGTACCTCTATACCCTGGCGCCGGACTTCCGCATCCAGGCCGGCCTCCTGCCTCCTCCCAAGCCCGTTGTCCGGCGGGACCGCACGGGGAAGACACCTCCTCCTCCCAGGGAACCCCAGGCGCCGAAGACTCCCCAGGGGGCGCCCCCTCCCGCCCCGGTCCGGATCGTCCTTCCCGAGTCCTACCATGTGGACCCCGCCCTTCTCGAGAAGAGCGAGGTCCTCGAAGACCAGGACCTCCAGAGGATCGCCCAGGCGCTCGAAACCTTCTGCCAGGACTTCGCTCCCGTTTTCAGGAGATCGGAGACGCGCCGCTACTCCCATCTTTACACCCTGGGTCTTCTGTCCGATCTGGGCCGCAAGAGCATCGAACCCATCGCCCTGTCCCTGGAAGGGAGCGGAGGCGTCCGGAACCTTCAGCGCTTCGTCTCCGGCTACCTGGTGGATGACGAGGCCCTGAAAGGGATCTACCAAAAGAAGGCGCGTCTCCTTCTGTCTCCCCAGACCTCGCAGACTCCGCCCATGTGGACGCTCGATCCCTCCGAGTTCCCCAAGAAAGGGGCCGAGTCGGTCGGAGTCGCTCCCCAGTACTGCGGTCATCTGGGCAAGGTGGCCAACTGCCAGTCCGGGGTCTTCCTGGGCCTCGTGACCGATCGGGGCTACGCCTTTCTCGATGCCCGACTTTACCTCCCGGAGATCTGGTACGATGCCGACCACGCGGAGCGGCGCAAGAAGACCGGCGTGCCGGAGACCGAAACCTTCCGGACCAAGAACCAGATCGCCCTCGAGCTTCTCCAAAAGGCGCACGGGAGCGATCCTCTCGCGGCCTCCTGGGTCGGGGTCGATGCCGGCCTGGGCTCGGACAGGTCCTTCCTCGACGCCATTCCTTCCGGACTCACGTACTTCGCCTCGGTCCGCTCCAACATCCGTGTTCTTCCGGAGCGCCCCACCTGGGAGATGCCGGAATGGTCCGGCCGGGGACGAAAACCCGGCTCCCGGCTTTCCCGGACCCCGGTCTCCGTGGAGGAGCTCGCGCGCCAGACGTCCTGGACGGAGGTCATCCGTCCCAGTGCCTCTTTTGGCGTCGAACGGGTCTTCGTCTCCCGGCTCCGGGTCTTCCTGGTCCCGGAGGAGCCGCTGGATCCGCCCTCTCCCGTCTGGCTCTTCCTCTTCCGCTCCGAGGCCCAGAACGCGCAAGGGAAGACCAAGTACGTCCTCTGCAATGCCCCCGAAGACTGCCCCCTCGAGACGATGGTCCAGGTCTCCATCCTTCGCTGGTCCCACTCCCGCGCCCTCCTCGAGAGCAAGTCCCTTCTCGGCATGGGGCATTACGAGAACCGCTCCTGGACCGGCTGGCACCGTCACATGCTCCACGTCTTCCTGGCCCATCTCTTTCTCCAGTCCCTTCGGATCGATTTTAAAAAAAAGTCCTTCTGACCCTCCCTCAGGCCCACCTCCTGGTGGTCGATGTCCTGTCCCGGCTCGCCTTCCCTGGAATCTCCGTCCTTGAGCATCTTGCTTACCATCAGCGCCGGAACCGGATTTCCTTCCTCTCCCGGGACAAGAAAAACCGCTTGAAGTATGACGTTCCCCGGACGGGGTAGGCCCTCCCCCGCCCGATCCTTTCCGTCCGCGCATTCTTCCCGGTCCGTCCGCGCATTCTTCCCGGCCGCACATGACAGGTTCGAGCCCCCCTCCTGCGTCTTGAAACCTCCGCCGAGGCCTGGGATCCCTCCGAAACCCTCTCATCCATGCCCCCCAAAACCGTTTTTTATGGCCCGGAGAGGATCGTTTTCCCTCTTTTTGTTTCGAGTTGACTTGGCCATCGCTCAAAATGCTCCGGGGTTATTCATGTTCTTTGGGTATATGTCGCTGTAGAGCTAGGAAAGGTCCGAGATGGCCTTCAAGAAGGAATGCCAGGGAGATTCTTCGGTGTTCAGGAGAAGATGCAGAATTTTGAGGCAGGGATCCTCATGACTTTTCCGAGGCAGACAGAAACAGGATTGGTAAAGGGTGACAACATTGAGAACCGTGACCTCTTCGGCCAAATTGCGGGGACGGCCTCTCGTCAGGCTCTTTTTCCCTTGACCTTTTTTCCTGTCGTCCAGAATTTGTCGGGAAAGGGGGGACGGGTCCTTTTCAAGCATCTTGACGGTATGGCGGTCTTCTTTGTCCAATTCCCGAAAGTCCCGATCGATTCTTTCACGAACCTCGGGAGAGGCCAGTATTTCCAGCTCGGCAAGGAATACATCGACCGTTTGGGGAGGTTTGTCTTTAACGATAGATTTGATTTGGCTCAGGATGTCCGAAGAAATCATCGTCCGCGCTCTCCTGCACGTCTCCGAAGTGGTGGGGCCAGCGGGTGGAGATTCCCGCCTTCGGTGATCAGCCTGGGCCCCGTGATGGACTGCCTTCCTTACCGATAAACGTCCCGACGATGCCCATCGAGAATCACTTCGATAACCAATTTGGACTGCTCTACCCTGAAAATCAGTCGATAGGCACCAACCCGGAGTCTATAGACCGATTCCGCGTTCACAAGCTTTTTGACTCCTGCCGGAAACGGATCTCGGCTCAACATGGATGCCTGGTCCAATAACTTACGGATCATCTCTTTCGGAAGTTTTCGCAGTTCCTTTTCCGCACTGCGTTTCCAGACGACTTTATAAGAGGCCATCGGCACTCAGCTTGGCTTCAAGGTCTTCGTGGGATATCGTGGGCTCGTCCCGTCTCTCCGCGACAATGGCAAGATCTTCAATGTCTTCAAGCAAGGATTCATACTCATCAATGGAAAGTACGACCGACATTTTCTTTCCTGCCTCGTCCGTAATGTAGTGGGGATGTAGTATCGGTTTCATAGGGTGTCCTTTCATCCTGTTGTCTTCTTCCTGTTTCTATTCATCGCCTCGACCGCCTGATCCATCGCGGCCCGGACGGGATCGAGGTTCAGCCTCGCATAAATGGAAGTCGCCTGAGAGGTTTTGTGTCCCAATGCCTTACCGACGATTGGAAGAGAGGCCCCCCCGATGGTCATCCATGACCCCATGCTCCGACGCAGATCATGAATCCGGAGGTCTTCCAGGTTGGCTCGCTTGAGCAAGGTCGCCCATGCCCTCTTGGGCTCCGTGTAATGGCCCTTCGCCCCCGGTCCCGGAAGGACGAAGACGGAGGAAGTTTCCGCACGACGCCGTTTCAGGATCTCCAGAACGTCCGTCCCAAGGGGAATCTGCATGGGATCTCCGTTCTTTCTCAGTTCTCCGGGGATCTTCCAGACGGACCGCTCGAAGTCGACATCTTTCCATCGCATGGACAGGACATTCGACTTTCTGGCCCCAGTGAACAACGACAGGAGGATGAAGTCCTTGAACGCCGGATTTTCGGTCAGGTCCAGGGATTCAAAGAACCGGACCAGTTCCTCCCCGGAAAGGAATCGGTCCCGGCTGGCCTCCCGGAATTTCCGGATTCCCCGGCACGGATTCTCTCCTTTGAAATAGCCCCAGACCATCGCCTTGGAGAACATGGTGGACAGGAGGGCAAGAACCCTGTTCGACTGAACCGGCATGTCCTTTCCGATGGTCCGATGGAGCGTTTCCACTTTCGAGCGCGTGATTCCCTGGAGAGGATGAGTGGCCCAAGGCTTCAGGTATTTGGTGAAGCTGTTCAGATCGTTCGCTTTCGATTTCTTGAGGGCTCCGTGCCGGTCCATATAGACCTGAAAAAATTCCCCGACAGCGATCCCCTCTTTCTTCTCCGCCTTCGGGTTCTTCCCCTGGGCGAGGTCCCCCCGCATTTTCTTGGCCTTCTCCCGCGCCTGAGCAATGTTCAGGTCGGGCCATTGTCCGATCTTGAACATGTCGTGACGCTTCTCCGTCAGCACGTCGAGAAAAAGGTCATCGTTCCGGTGGGGTAGACCTTCACCACCAATCCCTTGATCTCATCGTCCCGGACAAGGTAGGGCTTTTCCTTGGGAGACAAGGTTTCCAGCGTCTTTTGGGTGAGATGCAGGACCGGCCTTTCAGAACGGCCATTTTTCGCCACTTCCTTGACTGTTGTCATCGTCTTTCACCTCCGTTTCCATATTCCGGATCCGGTCGAGAAGAGTAACTTTAAGGACTGTAGCCGATTCCCTCTTAAAAAAGTTCCATCTATGTTCCATATTGTGCATCAATTTTGATCGAAAAACCAAGGATGTAGATCAAAGTCGAGGATGGGGAAAATTCCTTTAAAGTCTTGTTTTTTAGAGGATTATCAATAGAGGTCAAAGAGGGTAAAAATTAGAGCCGCAAGACTGGCAGTCTTGAGGTCAGGGGTTCGATCCCCCTCAGCTCCACCAATCCCTTCAAGCACGTATCACACTCACTCGATCAGAACTCACACCGCAGGGCCAGGAGAATCCTGGAACGTTTTCGGGATATCTGCGTTTTCCTGAGCGGGGACGATCCCCGGAACCACAGTCTCATGCGACATTGGTCTATCTATACGAGTCTGAACATCGATCCTGTCCGGGCTTCGACGGAGAAGGCATTGGTGGGAAATTCGGGAACCGGAAGAAGATCACGGGCAGAGGACATATGGAGATGATATTGACCGGGAACAGGAAATCGGCGGTCGCTGGATTGCCGAAATCCCAACCATCCCGGGGACGATGTCCTGTGGGGAGACAGAGGAAGAGGCGATCCCGAACGTCGAGGTTCTGGCGTTGAAAATTTTGGGTGCCGGACATAGAATGCCTTCGGTTACTATATTTCGATGAGACAAAACCGCGAAGTGTTTCAGGGTGAATAAAAATGTGAACCCAGATTTGATTGTCTTTGTGTCAATGAAATCACCGGGATGAGGGAAAGTCGCCATCGGATTTTTTGCTTGACTTCGGAGCAAGTCAGGACATATCGTAAAAAGGCAGGGTGGATTGATTTGAGGTATATTGCAACCACCTAAAAAAAGTGCTAAAAGTCCAGGTTCTTTACTCGTGTTTCGAAAGTAAACCCTGTGCTCGCGCACCGGGTTTTTTTTTGTCCTGAAATTGTCATCGGGGAGGACCCAAGAATGGGCCGATCTTCTTTTCTTTTTACATCCGAATCTGTCACGGAAGGTCATCCGGACAAGATATGCGACCAGATTTCCGACGGGATTCTTGACGCCATTCTCGCACAGGACCCGATGGCTCGGGTTGCCTGCGAGACCTTGACCACGACCGGCATCGTGATGATCGCCGGAGAGATCACGGCAAAGCACAATACGCCTTACGATGATATTGCGCGGGAAATCGTCAAGGACATCGGGTACACGGATGCCGCCTTCGGGTTCGACTACAAGACCTGTTCGGTTCTGACGGCGGTCCATTCCCAGTCGCCTGACATTTCGATGGGAGTCGATACCGGCGGAGCTGGCGACCAGGGCCTTATGTTCGGCATGGCGACCGACGAGACGGAGGAGCTCATGCCCATGCCGATCCTGCTGGCCCATCGCCTGACCCGGCAGTTGAGCAGCATCCGGAAGACCGGAATTCTTCCGTATCTTCGTCCGGACGGAAAATCCCAGGTGTCGCTCCGATATGTCGACAACGTCCCGGTTTCGGTGGACACGGTTGTTCTTTCGACCCAGCATGCCCCGGAAATCTCCCAGGAGGAAATCCATAACGACATTCTGGAGAAGGTCGTGCGTCCCGTTTTGCCCGAGCATCTGGTGGATCCGGCCCGGATCGTCTTTCATATCAACCCGACGGGACGTTTTGTAACGGGAGGTCCGATGGGGGATGCCGGTCTGACGGGCAGGAAGATCATTGTTGATTCCTACGGCGGTTGGGGACGCCACGGTGGCGGAGCCTTTTCCGGCAAAGATCCGACGAAGGTCGACCGATCCGCCTGCTACATGGCGCGCTATATCGCGAAAAACATCGTCGGTGCGGGGCTGGCGAGACGCTGTGAAGTCCAGCTCGCCTATGCGATCGGGGTTCGCGATCCGGTATCCGTCCTGGTCGATTCCCAGGGAACCTCGGTTCTCCCGGATGAAATCATTTCGGATTGCGTCCGGGAACTTTTTCCGATGACCCCGCTGGGAATCATCAACCACCTGAAGCTTCGCCGGCCCATTTACCGGAAGACGGCGGCATACGGCCATTTCGGACGGAACGAAGAGGATTTTACCTGGGAAAAACTCGACATGGTCGAGGCGCTCAAGAAGGAAGCGGAGCGGCGGGCCTGACAAGATCGTCCTGCGGACAGGATTGCAGGGCAAGTGTAAAAGTGTAAAAAAAAATGCAGAAGGGCAGGGGGAATGGAATTCGATATTCGAAATCGTGAACTGGCAAAAAGTGGATCTCACCGGATCGCATGGGCCGAGAGGGACATGCCCGTTCTTCGGAAGATCCGGGAGGACTTTGCCCGTGAAAAACCGCTGGCGGGCATAAGACTGGCTGCCTGTCTCCATGTGACAACCGAAACGGCGAACCTGATGAAAGCCCTCAAGGCGGGCGGTGCGGATGTGAGCCTCTGTGCCTCCAACCCCCTGAGTACCCAGGATGATGTTGCGGCTTCCCTGGTCGTGGACGACGGAATCGCTGTCTATGCGATCAAAGGCGAGGATAACGACACCTACTACCGCCACATCCATGCAGTTCTGGACAAGAAACCCCATGTGACGATGGATGATGGAGCCGACCTGGTGTCGACTCTCCACAGCCGTTACCCGGAATGGATCAAGGAGATGCTTGGCGGTACGGAGGAGACGACGACCGGCGTGATTCGCCTCAAGAGCATGGCGCAAAAAGGCGTTCTGGGCTTCCCGGTGATTGCGATCAACGATTCCCAGACAAAACACCTGTTCGACAATCGTTACGGGACGGGACAGTCCACCCTTGACGGGATCATGCGGGCGACGAACCGTCTGTTCGCGGGATCCACGGTGGTCGTGGCCGGATACGGATGGTGCGGACGAGGCATCGCCCGGAGGGCTCAGGGACTCGGCGCCCGGGTCATCGTGACCGAAATCGATCCGGTCAAGGCCCTGGAGGCGGTCATGGACGGATTCCACGTCATGCCCATGGTCAAGGCGGCCCCGCTTGGCGACTTTTTCATCACGGTAACCGGGAACATCCATGTCGTCGGAAGCGATGCGTTCGACGTCATGAAAGACGGGGCGATCGTCTGCAACTCGGGACACTTCAATGTCGAAATCAATATCCCTTACCTCGAGTCCATTTCCGTCTCCAAGTCGACACTGAGGGATTTCGTCGAGGAATATGTGACAAGAGACGGCCGGAAGATCATGGTTCTGGGCGAAGGACGGCTGATCAACCTGGCGGCGGCAGAAGGACATCCGGCGCAGGTGATGGACATGAGTTTCGCCAATCAGGCATTGGGTGCCGCCTACCTCGTGCGCCACAAGAAGTCGCTTCCGCGGGAAGTTCTGACCCTTCCGGAAGAGGTTGACCAGGAAATCGCCACACGGAAGCTGGAAGCCTTGGGTGTCCAGACGGAAACGCTGACCGGAGAACAGAAGGAGTACCTGGCTTCCTGGGAAATGGGGACCTGATCGATGGCGACCATACAACTGAACGGAAAGACGGAGGAAATCGGAGAGGTCTCGACGCTCTCCCAGCTTCTTCAGCAGAAAGGGTTCGACCCGGCACTGGTGTCGGTCGAGCTGAACGGCCGCATCGTCGAGAAGGAAGAGTGGGACGTCACTCCCCTGCATGGGGAAGACGAAGTCGAGATCCTCTTTTTCATGGGGGGAGGGGGTATGCGTGGTCATTCCTCCGGGGCATGACACCGCGACACTGGAGCAACTGATCGGTCGGACTCCCCTGGTGCCCCTGGAAGCGATGACGCGTGATCTCGACCGCGTTGTCTGGGTCAAGCTCGAATCCCGGAACCTGGGGGGGTCTGTCAAGGACCGTCCCGCCCGTTTTATGGTGGAACAGGCGGAGCGAAACGGGGAGCTGGGTCCGGGCGGAAGCATTGTTGAAGCAACCAGCGGGAACACCGGAATCGCTCTGGCCCAGATCGGCGTCCTGAAAGGGTATCCTGTCGTTATCGTGATGCCGGAAGGCGTGAGCCAGGAACGGGTTTATCATTTAAAGGCCCTCGGCGCAGAAGTCGAGTTGACCCCGGCTCGAGAAGGAATGGCGGGCGCGATTCGCCGGGCGGAAATCCTGCTGGAGAATCGTCCGGGCTCCTTTATGCCTCGCCAGTTCGACAACCCCGCCAACCCTGAATCCCATTACCGGTCGACAGGACCGGAGATTCTGGAGCAGCTCGGGCGTGCTCCAGACGGGTTCGTTGCCGGAATCGGGACCGGAGGAACAATTACCGGAGTGGGGCGTTTTTTGAAGGAGCGGTATCCGTCCGTCCGGATCTGGGGTCTGGAACCGGCGTCGAGCGCTGTTCTTTCGGGGGCGGATCCCGGTCCTCATCGCATCCAGGGGATCGGAGCCGGATTTGTTCCGAAGATTCTGGATCGTTCGGTTTGTGATAAAATCGAAACAATCGAGGACCGGAGCGCGATCGAGACGATGCGCCGCCTGACCCGGGAAGAAGGGATCATGGCGGGCATTTCTTCCGGTGCGAATGTGGCCGGAGCATTGCTTCTGGCAAGGACTCTTCCGCCCGGAAGTCATATCGTCACGATCGTCTGCGACAGCTATGAACGATATTTTTCCATGGAAAAATATCTGGCGCTTTGATGGATTTTCGCGGGCGTCATGACAGGAAAGGACAATTCAGATGGAAATGACGGAAGAGCAGATTCTCCGGTACTCCCGTCACATTCTTCTTCCTGAAGTCGGAGGGGCCGGACAGTCGAAGCTTCTTTCCTCCAGCGTCCTGATTATCGGTGCGGGCGGATTGGGCAGTCCCGTGGCTTTCTACCTTGCCGCCGCCGGGGTGGGGCATCTCGGACTGGTCGACATGGACCGTGTGGATCTCTCGAACCTGCAACGCCAGATCATCCACCGGACCGGAGATGTGGGACGGCCCAAGGTCACATCCGCGAAGGAGAAGATCACCCTCCTGAACCCGGATGTGCGCGTCACCGAACACTCGACCCAGCTGATGGCGGAGAACGCCCGGGAAATTGCCGGAAACTATGACATCCTGGTCGACGGGACCGACAATTTCGCGGCGAAGTTTCTGATCAACGATCTGGCGGTCCTTCTGAAAAAACCTCTGGTCCATGCGGGAATTCTTCGCTTCGTGGGCCAGGTGATGTCCATTTTTCCGGGGGAATCGGCCTGCTATCGTTGCCTGTTTCGCGACCCGCCTCCGGCCGGAGCCGTCCCGACTTGTTCGGAAGCCGGAATTCTGGGCGTCATCGCCGGGGTGATCGGCACCATTCAGGCGACGGAAGTATTGAAGATCCTTCTGGGCCGCGGAGACGTGCTCTCCGACAGGCTTCTGACATACGATGCGCTTCCTGTCGCTTTCCGGAACGTGCGCGTCAAGAGAAATCCACGGTGTCCGGTTTGCGGAGACCAACCAACCATCACGGAGCTTCACGATTATGAGCAACCCGTCTGCATCACCCCGGCCCTTTCCTGAAGGCCAGAAGTTCCCTTCCCTGATGAGGGGGCTCAAATGCCGCGAATGTGGCCGCATCTATGATCTTGATCCGGTCCATGTCTGCGATTTCTGTTTTGGTCCGCTGGAAGTGGACTACGATTATGAAGCGATCGGAAAGGTCATGAGTCGCGCCACGGTCGCACAAGGCCCCAACTCCCTCTGGCGATACAAGCATCTGCTCCCGATCGCCGGAGAACCGACCATCGGTCTTCATGCGGGGATGACCCCCTTGATCCGGGCCGAACGGCTCGGGGAAGTCCTTGGTCTGAAAAACCTTTTCATCAAGAACGATACCGTCAACCATCCGACATTGTCGTTCAAGGACCGGGTCGTTTCCGTTGCAATAAACCGGGCCAGGGAACTGGGATTCCGGACTGTCGCCTGCGCGTCGACGGGAAATCTCGCAAATTCGGTGTCCGCCCATGCGGCGAGCGCCGGGATGGAATGCTACGTGTTCATCCCCCACGATCTGGAGGCCGGCAAGGTTCTGGGCAATCTCATCTACCGTCCGACCGTGGTGTCTGTCCGGGGAAATTACGACGACGTCAACCGCCTTTGCAGCGAGATCGGCGGAGAATATCCCTGGGCGTTCGTCAACATCAACATCCGGCCGTACTATGCGGAAGGCTCCAAGACGATGGCTTTCGAAACTGCAGAGCAGCTGGGATGGAAGATTCCCGATCAGGTGGTCGTTCCCATTGCTTCGGGATCTCTCCTGACGAAGATCTGGAAAGGCTTCCAGGAGTTTGCGCAACTGGGACTCGTCGAATCGCATCCGGGTCTTCGTGTCAACGGTGCTCAGGCACAGGGGTGTTCCCCCGTCTACCAGGCTTTTGCGGCGGGACGTACGCAATTCGTCCCGGTCAAACCGAAGACAATTGCCAAGTCTCTTGCGATCGGGAACCCGGCCGACGGCTATTATGCGCTCGACGTAATCGGGAAATCCCGGGGTCAGGTTGAAGCGGCCTCAGATCCGGAAATCGTTGCAGGCATGGTCCTCCTGGCCGAAACGGAAGGCATCTTTGCGGAGACGGCCGGAGGGGTGACGGTGGCCTGCCTCAAGAAGCTGGCGGAAAAAGGAGCGATCCGGCCGGATGAACTTACGGTGGCCTATATCACCGGGAACGGCCTCAAAACCATGGAAGCCCTGACCGGATACCTCCCGGAACCGGTGGGAATCGATCCCACCTTGGCCTCGTTCCAGAAAATCGTCAAGCCGTCCTGAACCTGAAAGGAGATCGCACCGTGTCTGTTCTTGTCCGTATTCCGACCCCGCTCCGCCCACTGGCTAACGGACAGAAGGAAGTCCAGCTCAAGGGCGCCAGCGTCCGGGAAATTCTGGAGAGCCTCGTCCGCGACTATCCGGGCATCCGGGAGCGACTGATGGATGAAAAGGGGGAAGTCCGCCGGTTTATCAACATCTATGTCAACGAGGAAGACATCCGTTTTCTCGAGGGGACAAAAACCCCCATCAAGGATGGCGACGAACTCTCTATCATTCCCGCCATCGCCGGTGGAAGCCGATGACAAAGCTCCGGTTCCACATGACATTTCCGGAAGAGCGGGTCAAGGAGCCGATTCTGTACGAAATATCGCAGAAGTTTCGTGTTGTTCCCAATATCCGTCGGGCGGACGTTTCCGACCGTTCGGGCTGGGTGGAACTCGAACTCGAAGGGGAGCTTCCGGAAATCGAACGGACCGTCCAGTATCTTCGTCAGAGAGGAATCCATGTGGACCCCCTCGAAAAGACGATCCTGGAAGGCTAGAAACAACAGAGGGCATCATGGATTTTCGGGAAGACCAGATCGAACGCTACAGTCGGCACATCATCCTGAAGGAGGTGGGCGGAGCCGGGCAGAAGAAGCTCCTTCAATCACGTGTTCTCATCATCGGAGCGGGGGGACTGGGGAGTCCTGTGGCTCTCTATCTCGCCGCCGCGGGGGTCGGAACCATCGGCATTGTGGACATGGACAACGTGGATCTGTCCAACCTCCAGCGCCAGATTCTCCATTCAACGAAGACCGTCGGAAAATCCAAGGTCCTGTCGGCATATGACACACTGACGGCCATGAACCCGGACGTCCGGGTCGTTCCCATCGAGGAGAAGCTCACCGCGGAGAATGTCACCGCCCTTTTCCGGGAGTACGACGTTATCGTGGATGGCTCGGACAACTTCGGAACCCGGTACGTGGTGAACGACGCGGCTTTCTTCCTCAAAAAACCGCTGGTTTCCGGGTCGATCCTCCGATTCGAGGGACAGGTCGTCGTTCTGGAAGGATACGGGGCCACTCCGTGCTATCGGTGCCTTTATCCGGAGGCCCCTCCCCCCGGCCTCGTCCCCTCCTGTTCGGAGGCGGGGGTTCTGGGGGTTCTGGGTGGTACGATCGGAACTCTTCAGGCGGTCGAAGTGATCAAGCTGATCCTCGGGCTGGGGGACATCCTGAACGATCGTCTTCTGATCTATGACGCCCTGGCGATGAGTTTCCGGAAAGTCCGGGTTCCGAAGGATCCGAGCTGTCCTTTGTGCGGAAAGAATCCTTCCATCCTGTCCGTCAGCGGGTCTACCGACTGGGCCTGCTCGATCTGATGAGTCGGCCATTGTCCGCACTGCCCTTCCCCTCCGGGCTGTACGAGGCGATCGTCGCGCATGCCCGTTCCGTTTTTCCCGAGGAGTGCTGCGGACTCGTAGCGGCACCTTCTGGCGGAGGGCCCGTCCGCGTCATTCCGATGGAAAACGCCCTTCATTCTCCCGTCCGATACGAAATGAACCCGAAAGAACAGTTTCAGGTCCAGAAGGACCTTCGCCGGGAGGGTCTGGAGATGTGGGGGATCTATCATTCCCATCCGGCTACCCGTCCCTACCCTTCGGAGACGGACGTTCGTCTGGCCTTTTATCCCGAACTGTACTATCTTTTGACCTCGCTAGCAGAAGACCCTCCCCCCCTGAAGGCCTATACAATCCGGAACGGAGTCGTTTGCGAAATCCCGCTTATGGTGTCGGGAGAAGTCCCAGGAGAAGGATAATGGGCCGAAAGATCCTTGTCATTGAAGATGAAGCGGATATCGTCACTCTGCTGAAGCACTATTTTCTCCAGGAGCATTTTGAGGTGATCACCGCGTCGAACGGTCTCGACGGGCTTTCCAACGCCAGGACGCTTCATCCTGACCTGATTGTTCTGGACCTGATGTTGCCGGGTCTCGACGGCCTGTCGATCAACCGGAGCCTGAAGAAGGATCCGCTGACAGCCGGGATCCCGGTTGTGATCCTGACGGCCAAATCCGATGAGACGGACCGGATCGTGGGTCTGGAGCTGGGAGCGGACGATTATATCGTCAAGCCGTTCAACCCGAAGGAACTTTTGGCACGGGTCAAGGCGATCCTGCGACGTACCGAGCAGGAGCCGACGCAGCGTCCGGAACGTTTCGCCGCGGCGGGGGTCGTGCTGGATGTGGCGCGGCACGAAGCCCGGGCAGGTGATGTTCTTCTGGAATTGACCGCCAAGGAATTCTCCCTGCTTCTGACACTCGTCAAGAATTCCGGGCGTGTCCTGGATCGGCAGATGCTGCTCGATCTCGTCTGGGGACCGGACTACGAAGGGACGGACCGGACGGTGGATGTTCACATCCGGCGACTCCGGAAAAAGCTGGGATTCTTCCAGGACCGGGTTCAGACAGTCAAGCAGATCGGCTACAAATTCATGGACAGGGAAGACTCCTAGAGGAGGTCGATGATGGGCTTGCGCCTCTTCTTCCTCCTGTGTGTCCTGGCCGCCTTTTTCGCGGGATGGGCAGTCGGGACGATTCCTTCGCCGAAATCGGCTTTCTGGGCCGGTTTTCTGGCCATCACCCTCATCCTTCTCTCCGGTCTCGTCGCCTACCGAAAAACCGGCGGACAGATCCGCGCCTTTCTCTCCCGCCCGGAAATGACCCACTTCCTGAGCTGGGCGACCGACCTTCTCGATCCGCTCTACGAGGGAACGGTCCGGCTTTACCGCGAGCGGGAAGAGAGTTCCCGAAAGCTCAAGGAAGCCTCCTCCCGTTTTGATGCGGTGCTGAACCATATGGAGGAGGGGGTCGTTGTCACGGACCTCAAGGGAAAAATCCTGCTGGTCAACAGGGCTTTTTTTCGCTTTTTCAAGGTGGAAGGGGATGTCCGGGGAGAATCGTTCGGTCTTCTGGCCCGGAAGACGGGGATCAACGATCTGATCGAGGAAGTCCTCCAGCATCGCAGAAGCGTTCAGAAGGAGGTGGTTTTTTCCGAGGTCACGCCGTCGAGAACATGGAGTCTCGTCGGGACGACGGCCCGAGGGTTGGGAGAGACCGATGTGTTCGGGGTTTTCCTTCTCTTCGACCTGACGGATATCCGGCACCTGGAGCGGGTCCGGAAAGATTTCGTCGCGAACGTCTCCCATGAAATCCGCACGCCTCTCACCTCGATCCGGGGGTTTGCGGAGGCCCTGCACGATGGAGGAATCGGTGACCCGGAGACGGCGCGTGCCTTTTCAGGAATCATTCTTGCGCATGCCGAACGGCTGGGCAACATCGTCTCCGATCTCTTGCATCTGTCGGAGCTCGAGACGGGAAAGGCAGTCATGCGTTACAGCGAGGTCCGGGTCTCGAGCCAAATCGCCCACATTCGCGACGTTTATGCCGACCAGGCGGCGAAGAAGGGGATACGATTCACGGCCCTCATCCCGGACGAAACGATCACCTACGAGACCGACGAAGGAAAAATGGACCTGGTTCTGGGCAATCTTGTCGACAACGCCCTCAAGTACACTCCAGCCGGGGGGGAAGTGTCTTTTTCCGGGTGGAAAGAGGACGATTCGATCGTATTCGAGGTCCGGGATACGGGTGTCGGCATTCCCCGGACAGAGGCGGACCGGATATTCGAGAGATTCTATCGGGTGGACCGGGCCCGGTCCAGAGAGATGGGAGGAACCGGCCTGGGTCTTTCGATCGTCCGGCATATTCTGGAAATCCTGCAGGGAACGGTCCGCGTCACCAGCACCCCGGGGCAGGGATCGACATTTCTTGTCCGGGTTCCTTCCCGGGAGCCCGTCTCCTCGGGTCTCCCTATATAAGACCCCAACCGCGGGCGCTGTCTTCCATAATCCGTTCGAGGCCAGACCGGACGGGAAACCACGGAAGCGTCTGCCGGGCGCGGGTTCCGCTGGCCACCAGCATGGACACATCTCCGGGCCGACGGGCCTCGATCCGGTACGGGACTTTCTTCCGGGTCACTTTTTCCGCCATCTGGATGACATCCAGGACGGAATGCCCTTGTCCGGTCCCGAGGTTGAACGTGCCGGAGACTTCCCCTTTGAGAAGACGCCGGAGAGCAACCAGATGGGCTTCCGCGAGATCCATGACGTGGATGTAGTCCCGGACGCCGGTACCGTCCGGCGTGGGATAATCGTTCCCGAAAACGCGGAGGGCAGGAATTCGGCCTGAAAGGGCGTCCAGAACGGCCGGGATCAGATGAGACCTGGGAATGGCATGAGAAACGAGCCCGTAGGAAGGCTCCATCGCGGCGGCATTGAAATACCGGAAGACGACGGACGAGACGCCGAAGGCTTGCCGGGAGGCTTCGACAAGACGTTCCGCTGCGGCTTTCGTTTCCCCGTAAGGATTTTGGGGATCGATCCGGTCTTCTTCCGTGATGGGGCCGTCACTCTTGGGTGCATAGACGGCGGCCGTCGAGCTCAGAATCAGGTTGCGGACGCCGAAAGAACGCATGGTTTCCAGGATCCGGAGGGTGCCGTTCAGATTGTTGTCCCAGTATTTGAGGGGATCCAGGACGGATTCTCCGACCTCGATGGCCGCAGCGAAATGGATGACGGCTTCGACCGGATAGTGGGAGAAGAGGGATGTGAGTGCCCGGGGGTCGCGGATGTCTCCCACCACCAGCGGTGCTCCGGTCAGAGTGGCGACTTCCTTTGTTCCGTGGGAAAGGTTGTCCAGGATGACGGCCTCGAAACCGTTTTCGATCAGAACGCGAACCATGTGGGACCCGATATACCCGGCGCCGCCAGTGACAAGAATCATACATCCTCCGATAAGACCTGTTGGTTGGGAAACGTCTGGATTATAGGACAGTTGCGGTACAATTCCAATGCCGGGAACAGGACGGACGAGGGCCGGTCCTGTTGAACTGGAAGACCCAGTTGGGGTATCAAGATAAATGGGGATTGTGTTCTCCAAGTATTTTCAAGGCTTTCGGACATTTCGTCAGGGTGTCGGAATTCGCGTGAGAGTCCCCGTCCGTTCCCATTGTCTGCGGAGTATCCCGGTATGCCATGTGTGCGAAAATTCTTTCCGCGGGGGTTCCGGTGTTTTCACGCTCCATCTGCACGCTTCGGCCGACATGACCATTTTTGAAGGGACATCCGGCCGGAAGCCTTCCTCTTCGTCCCGGCTCGGAACGCACGTGTCCATCCGGGGAGGACTTGTCCTGGCGCTTGAACGGGGAGAAGCCCTCGGATGCGGGAGCGTTCAGATCTTTTCCCATTCTTCCCGGACATGGGCTTCTCCCGCCGTTTCGGAAGGGGATGTCCGCGATTTCGTCTCCCGACACCGGCAGTCTTCCGTGGGTCCTGTCCTGGTGCATGCGAGCTACCTCGTCAACACGGCCACTTCCGATCCGGACAAGCGGGAGAAATCCGCCGACGCCCTTCGACAGGACTGGATGCTCGCCAACCGTCTGGGCGTTTACGGTCTGGTCCTGCATCCCGGTTCCGCGGCGGGACAGACGGACGCCGACGCTCTCGGCCTGTCGGCGGAGATGATCGCAGAGGTTGTCGGAATGGACTGTGCGGGAGAAACCCGTCTCCTTCTGGAAAATACCGCTGGCGGAGGCCGGACACTGGGTCGGGATCCGGAGACGATGAAACGTCTGATCGATCTGGTGAACCGTCCGGACAAAGTGGCCATTTGCCTCGATTCCTGCCATCTCCTCGCTTCGGGAGCCGAAATCCGGACACCCGAAGCCTATGAATCGGTTGTCTCGGACTGGTCCGCAGCCGCCGGATCTGGCGGAATCCGGGCATGGCACCTGAACGACGCCCTCTTCGACCTGGGTTCCGGCCGGGACCGGCATGCCCACATCGGAAAGGGGACCATCGGTCTCTGGTTCTTCTGGAAGCTGCTCGGAGATCCGCGTTTCGACGGGATACCGATGGTCCTTGAAACGCCGAAGACCGACGATGTCCGGGAGGACCGTCTCAATCTCGACATTCTGGACCGGCTGTCACGACAGGCGACGTTCACTCCGGACGATCCCGGGATCGGCGTCTGTCTCGAGGAACTGGAGACGGTCTCCTGACATGGAGTATCTCCGGAAAAAGATGCTGGATCTTCTTCAGTCCATGGGAGATTTCTCGCTCATGGTCGCAAAGAGTTTCCGCTATATGGCGACTCATTTCCGCACCGGGGACACGCTGATCCAGATGGACCGGATCGGTGTCGGATCCATCCCGATCGTCTTCCTCGCCAGCATTTTCGCCGGCCTTGACATGGCCCTCCAGTTCGAAGTGGTCATGGCTCCCTATGGCGCGCGGGCTTTGTTGGGAAAAGTGGTGACGACTTCGATCATCCGGGACATGGGGCCTGTGCTGGCATCTCTGGTCATGTCTGCCCGCGTCACGGCCGGGATTTCGTCGGAGCTCGGGATGATGAATTCCACTCAGCAGATCGACGCCCTTCGGGTCATGGGAATCGACCCGGTGGACCGGCTGGTGGCGCCCCGGATCTTCTCCGGTATCGTGATGATGCCAATCCTGAGTGTTTCCGGCGATTTTCTGGCCCTGTTGGCGGGCCTCGGCATTTCCATGACGGTCGGCCATGTTCCGGCCCCTCTCTTCTGGTCGGGCGTACGGGACGCCCTGACGGCCGAAAACCTGACCGACGCCTTTCTCAAACCTCTGTTTTTCGGTTTTATTCTCACGTCGATCGGATGTCATTACGGGATGAAAAGCGCCTCGGGAGCTTTCGGAGTCGGAAAAAGCACGACCAAGGCCGTCGTCGCCGCTGCGATCTGGATCCTGGTTGCGAATTTCCTGTTGTCGAAACTGCTGATCAACGTCTGGGGGCTGACCGGATGATCCAGTTCGAATCGGTCTCCCTGGGCTACGGCGACCGGGTGGTGGTGAGCGACATCAACATCCGGGTGCCGGACGGAAAGACGATGGTGATTCTGGGGGACAGCGGATCGGGGAAATCGACCCTTCTGAAAGGGGTTCTCGGCATTCTTCAGCCTGTTTCGGGACAGATCCTGGTGGACGGGGAAAATGTGGGAACCCTCGAAGAGGAGGAACTTCTGCGCTACCGCCAGCGGATCGGGATGGTGTTCCAGGAAGGAGCCCTGTTCGACTCCCTCACCGTCGGAGAGAACGTCGGATTCTGGCTCTGGGAACACACCGACTGGCCGGACGACAAGATCGAAGAGCGGGTTCGTACGCTCCTGCGCTTCGTCAGTCTCGAGGAGGTCATCGACCAGCGGCCTGACGCCCTTTCCGGAGGGATGAAGCGCCGGGTGGCGATCGCGCGGGCGATGGCTCCCCAGGATCCCCGGGTCATGCTGTACGACGAGCCGACCACAGGGCTGGATCCTTTCACGTCCCGCTCGATCTGCGATCTGGTCCGGCAGGTCCAGTCCGAGTTTCGGGTCATGAGCCTTGTGGTAACACATGACCTGCACGATGCCTTCCGCGTCGGGGACCTCTTCGCATTCATTCATGACGCGAAAGTCATCCTGACAGGCGATCGCGGGACGATCGAACAGTCGACCGATCCGTTTGTCCGGACGTTCCTGTCGACATGAAGCCAAGATTCGGCGAAAGTATGGGAAAGAGGGAGGTCATCCGGTGGCGATGAAACGGAGCAGCAACCTGAAGCTGTCCGAAATCCGCGTGGGACTGATCGTCGGAATCAGCTTTCTGTTGGGAGCCCTGGCGATCGTGACCTACGGGAAGGTCCAGAACCTGTTTTCCCGGCAGGTCCCCCTGACGATCCTGTTCGACAACGTCCGGGGCCTTACGGTCGGGGCACCGGTCCGGATTTCGGGCATGAACAGCGGATTCGTCAAGAGCATTCATTTTGTCCGCTTTCACAACCAGCAGGTCATCCAGGTCCGTATCCGCCTTGCGGCCTCCCGTCTTCGGGATCTTTCGGAAGAGACGTCGGCGGTGATCCGGACGCAGGGGCTGATGGGGATCAAGTTTCTCGAGCTGATTCCAGGGGATCTGACGAAAGGGCCTCTCAATCCGGGACTGCCCATATACGGAAAAGCCACGTTGACCATGGAAACCGTGCTGGGAAAGGGATCCGATCTGGTCAAAAATCTCGAGGGGCTCACGGTTTCGGTGCGCAATTTGATGGATCAGGTCCGGGCGGGACAGGGAACGGTGGGACGCTTCATGACCCGGCCGGACCTGTACGACAACCTCGATCAGGCGACGCGGGAGATCCGTTCGGTCGCCAGCGAAGTGAACCACGGGAGCGGGCCCGTCTCCTCCCTGATCCACTCCCGGGAAATGACCCGGCGGCTGAACGACATTCTCCAGCATCTGGACGGCGTCATGGCGGCTCTCGACGATCCCCGGGGGTCTTTGGGAATGCTGGCACGGGACCCCGCCACGGCCAGCGACCTGCGGAGATCGATCCACGCGATGTCCGGTATCCTGAAGAACCTCGAGTCCGGAAAGGGGACCGCCGGTCAGCTTTTGGTGGATCCCGCCATGGGCCGGAAGATGGATGCGACACTGGACCGGGTCAACGCTCTCCTGGACGATATGAAAAAAGATCCGCACCGGTATTTTTCCGTCCAGGTCCACGTATTTTGAAACGGAGTTCCAAAAGGGGAGGCATGCGCATACGCACCTTCATCGCGCTGGTCTTCGGCGGATATGCTCTCCTGGAGGGTGGGGTGGCGGCGTGGCTTGATCACGCGGGGGTTTTGCCGACGGTGACCGGTGTCTATCTTCTTGCCACCCTGGCGATGCCGGTCTACCTCCGGATGGCGCTCGCGCGAAAATGGCCCCGTCCGCTCTGGCTCATGCCATTATTTTTCAGCCATTTTTTCCTTTCGGCCGTCTTTCTTCTGTCGGTCGGCGCACTGGAAGGAGCGGGAGGTGTCCTGACCCTCTTCGGAAAAGGGCAATGGGCCGCGGAGATGTTTTCGCCCGTCCGCCAGTCCGAAGTTGTCGGAGGGATGACGGTCCTGCTCTTCGGCCTCGTTTTCCTCAACCGGTTTCGGGGGCCCGTCGTTCATCGGCGTACCGTCGTGGTTCCCGGTCTCGGTCGGGATCTTTCGGGGTTTCGGATCCTGCAGGTGTCGGACGTTCATGTGGGCATGTTCGAATCGTCCGGAACGCTCCTGTCTCTCCGGCGGCGGATCGAGTCGGTCCCCCATGACCTTCTCGTCTTTACGGGGGACATGATCGACCGGCGCTTTCCGGAAGTCGACCGCTTCCTGTCGTTTTTCGGGAGCTTGTCCGCGCCGGACGGCGTTTACTGCGTTCTGGGAAATCATGAGCACTGGATCGACGGGCCGGCAGTCCAGAAACGCCTCGAAGAAAACGGTTGGGGGGTTCTGGAAAACCGGAGCGTTCCCCTTCGCCGCGGAGACCGGACGCTCTTTCTCGTGGGGATCAGCGATCCCGCATCGGAACGGGAAGACCGGACGGGCGGTCCGGATCCGGACAAGGCCTTCCAGAACGTCCGTCCGGAACCCGGGGACATGGTGGTTGTTCTTGCTCACAACCCCGTCCTCTGGGACCGTCTCCGGCGGTTTCCGGCCACCTTGACCCTTTCCGGCCATACCCACGGAGGGCAGATCGGTTTTCCCGGCGGCGGCTGGAGCCTGGCGACCCTTTTCTACGACTTCGACCGGGGAATGTTCCGACGGGAGGAAGACGGACATCTTCAGTGGCTTCTCGTCAACGTGGGAACGGGGTATTTCGGTGTCCCGGTGCGGCTCGGGGTTTCTTCGGCGGTGGAGCTTGTCACTTTGGCGGCTTCGGTGTGAGCACGGGACGTCCGGATCCGATTCTCCGGATGCGAAGAGGAAGACGGGGACGGTGCACCTTCGGGTCTGCCGTTCAGGACCCCGTCCCCCGTCGGGAGAAAGTTGTCAGAAGTTGAAGCCTACTGTGACCGGAACATAGTAGAAGCCGTTTTGTCCGGAGCCAAAATTCGGAACGAACTGCGGCATATAGGCGAACTTCACTTCGACGAAGAGCCAGTTTATATTCAGACCCAGACCGATGTCCCCGTAGGCCGACCAGCCGTGGTTCAGATAGTTCGACAGGGTCGGCGAGGCTCCCGAGACCTCTTCTTCGTATGCGGCGCCTGCATCGATCACTCCATAGAGAAAATAATCCGGATCCCCGTAGAGCTTGGCTTCGAATCCTCCGAAAAGAGGTGCGGACTGCAAGGAGTTCCCTGAGGCGAGCGAACTGCTCTTGCCCTGGAAGAAGTTTCCCTGCGCGCCCACGCGGAAAGCGAGAACGTCGTTGAACCAGTAGACGATCGCCAGACCGGCCCCGTAGCCGTTCTGGAAGGTGTTGGCGAACGATGTCGCCTGTCCGGTGGCAGAGAGGGCCGTATTCAAGACTTGGGAAGAAGAGATGTTGCCGGTGTCGATCGAAGAGATGTCGTAATTTCCGAAAATCAGGAAGTCCCAGACTCCGCTTCCGGAGGTTGCCGCTCGGGCCTGGGGCGCCGCGGGCGCGAGGAGGAAAAGGACTGCCGCCAGAAGGATGGAGATGCTGAACTGGCCAAATCGGCGATTGTGACAGGATTTGGGATACATGATGTTCTCCTTGATGAGTGTTCACCCACAGAACCCGAAGGTGGTTCGGTTCAAAAGGGATCATAAAAAGGGGCCTGCGCTCTTCTCGGACGATTGTCGTACGGACTTGAGTCCGGAAGCTGACGGCAGTTTTTCAAGGAGTTTCGCTTGAGAGGGAGCGGAGGTTGTCGAGGATATGATCCCGGCAGGCAAGGATGTCCGGGACCAGCGCCCAGGCCTCCTGGGATTTCCCCGATTGCTGAAGCCGGAGAATTTGACCGGTGAGGGAGTGAGCCCGGGCATGCAGGCGGACCGTTTCCCGGAAGACGCTGCTTCCGGCGAGATGGTCCGACGTGTGCGATTCAATCCATTTTCCCAGGTGGCAGGTGCGAGGGCTGTCGACTTCTTCCAGGGAGTAGGGAAAGGGTCGGCCTGTCTCCAGAAATTCCAGGAGGCGGCGGATTGCCCGCTGATGCTGCATCGTTCCCATCAGGAGATAGAAGTCCGGGGAAGGGGAGGCGAGTCCCGGGTCGGAGAAGACAGAAGCTGTCGAGGAGCGCAGGAAGTCCTGTACGTTTTCCGGTGCCAGGGGCACCGACAGGACGGAGCCCTGAAGGAAACGGGTCCCTGACCGGACCACGAGCTGGAAGGTGTCCCGGTCTTCGACGCCCGCCGCGATCGCCTCCTGTCCGTAGACCCGGGCGAGGTGGACCAGATTGTCGAAAAGGACCAGCGACTTGTCGTTCTCGGAAATCTGGCGGGTGAGGGACGCATGGAGTCGGATCCGGGTCAACGGCCAGGACCGGATTTGTTCCATCGGATGCAGGGATTGTCCGGAGCAGTCGCCCAGGCAAAGGCCGTACCCCCTTTCCCGGTAGCGGAAGAGTGTTCCGGCGGGGTCCCCCGCTTTGTCCATGTGGTATGTCGCTTCCATCGCGAGTTCCACCCGGGAGGGATGTTCGAGTCCCGTGGTCCGGAGCAGGTGATCCATATCCGAAAGAAAACCTGGTTCGAAAAGAAGACGGGCGTCGATCGGCACGCTCATGATCTGGTCGAATCCTGCTCTTTCCAGTTCCGAAAGGAGACGGAAGCCCTGTCGCAGAAAAAGGGAGTATTCTTCCCGGTACCGGGCCCAGCGGGGGGTATTTTTCGGGACGGGGTCCGGAGGGCTGCCGGTGTTCAAAGAGACCGGCAGCAGGGTGAGTCCTGAAATCCGCGCGGAGGACAAGTCCAGCTCGGGGTCCAGCCGGAGCGTCATTGTCCCCGGTTCTTTCACCCCGGAGACGACCGGTTCGCTCTCATCTTCCGTTGGCGTCGGGGTTCGTCCGGACGGGTCGTGCCCGAAGAGGACGAAACAGTTTCGACCGGTTTCCTTGGCCTGATACAGTGCGTGGTCGGCATGGCGAAGAAGCACGTCGGACGGCGACAGATCTTCGGGAAAGAGCGTGACGCCGATGCTGGCGGTCAGAGTCAGCAGACCGTCCGGTGCTTCGAACGGGCGGGCGATCGACTCGAGGATACGGGCGACCAGGATTTCGCAGGTCGACTCCCGGTCGATGTTCTCGAGGAGCAGGACGAATTCGTCGCCCCCCATGCGGGCCACGGTGTCTCCGCTACGGACCGTGCTTTGGAGCCTCTGGGCGACTTCCACCAGGATCCGGTCCCCGAACGCATGCCCGAGGCGGTCGTTGACCGGTTTGAAACCGTCCAGATCGAGGAAGCAGACGGCCAGGGACTTGCCGGAGCGGCGGGAGCGGCGGATGGCGTCCTCCATGAGGATCTCCAGATGGGTCCGGTTGGCAAGACCCGTCAGCGCGTCGCTCCAGGCCTGTTTTTTCAGGACTTCTTCCAGAAGCTTCTTTTCCGACACGTCGGTTTCCGTCAGGATCAGATGCCGGATGGCTCCGTCCTCGCCCCGGATCGCCGTGATCAGGGTATCGGAGACCGACAGGGTTCCGTTTTTTCCGGCGTGGCGGATTTCCCCCGAATAGGACGACCCGCTTTCAAGCTTGCTCCAGATCTGACGGGCGAGCTCGTCTGTTTCTCCCCCCCGCACCAGATATTCGGGAACGTTTCCGATCATCCGGAGAATGTCGGCCGATACCCGATCCCGGAAGGCCGCATTGGCCCATTCGATCGAACCGTCGGCGTTGGTCATGGCCATTGGGACAGGGATGCATTCCATGGCGGTTTTCTGGAGCCGGATTCGGGAAAGTTCTTCGTGTCGAGCGAAAGCCAGTCCGATCCGGGATCCGATTTTTTCGAGAACGGCCACTTTTTCGGGAGAGAGAATTTCCTCCCGGGTCAGCGTGATCGTGATTGTTCCCCAGGGAACTTCCCCTTCTCCCCGGAGAACGGGCACCGACAGAGTTGACGCGATTCCGAAATCGGAAAAGACCTTCCGCAGAAGGGGAGAGGAGGATTCCCCGCTGGTCATGAACTGGGTGGTCCGGGTCTGGATGGCCAGACCGACCGATGTCTCGTTCGCCTGCTCCGCATTCCAGCGGATCTGGGGAGCCATGCGCCGGATGACTTCCCGGAAAGGCTCGGAGCGGGAAATGGAACGGAGGATCTCGAGAGAGCCGTCGGGATGAGGGGAGCAAAAATGGACCGAAAAAAAGGAAAAAAGACTCTGGAGTCCTTCCAGAAGGGCATCCAGAAGGTCTTCGACGGGGGCTCCCGCGAGGAGCATGTGGTCGAGGGTGGCGAAAATCCGGTTGAGCCCGTCCATTTCGACCCGGGCGGTGATGTCCCGGACCTGGACGAGGAGTTGTTCCCCCTCCGGCGAGAGGATGAGTGTCAGATTGGCGCTGGTGTGGAGGAACGTTCCGTCCTTTCGACGAAGAATGCGTCTCTGGTTCTGGATGGACGATCCGGATTGCCGGAGGCGATCGATCAGGGAGCGGAGTTCCTCTTCCGTGGTGTTCCATAAGGATGCGAGAGACGATCCGGGAAGGATTTCCCGGAAAAAATCGCCGGTCATGTCCGCGAAGATCGGGTTTCCTTCCAAAACTGTCAAGGTGCGGGGATCCACCAGAAAGAGACCGTCGGGGGCGTTCAGGAAAATGCGCCGGTAACGGTCGTCCGGGCCATCTCCGCAGGGCTCCTCGTTTCTTGGAGCCATCAATCCGGTCGCGACGGCGACCGCAATGTGCCAGGGCAACAGAGGGTCGTCCACTGCGGAAAAAAGGGCCGGATCGCCTGTGCCCAGGAGGATGACGGCGTCCCGGGAAGGGACGGGAAGAGGAAAAAGGGCAAAGGTGGAAAGACCGCGACCCCCCGCCCACCGGTCAAAACCTTCCTTCCCTTTCAGGGGATCTTGTTCCCAGAAATGGGGGACGCATCTTTCGAGGGTTTGGGCCAGTCGGTGCTCGAGACCGTCCACGGGGGCGGCCTCTCCCAGAAAAGGGAAGACCCTCCACAGACCTTTTGCCGGGGAAAAACGAGCGCATTGGGCAAAACCGAGGCCGGGCAGATGCCGGAGAAGGGCGCTCCGGAGAGGGTCCATACAGTCTGCCCGGAAAAAGAACGTGTTCACGGGATCCGGTGGTCCCGCATTCTCCCTGTCCATATTCCGCATAGGACGCCTTTCTTGTTCGGGAAAACAAAAAATACGTTCCAGTCCGGTCGTTATCCCCTCGGGTCAGGGGGTCGTGTTCCTTCTGTCGCATGCGGCCCGGAAGAGAGAAAGCCATCAGAACAGATGTTTCGTCAAAGGAAACGTGCCGTCCGGACCCGACACGGGTTTCTTTCCCTTGAAATAGGCCAAACGGTTGACAGAAGGAGAGAAGTCCGAAACGCACAGGAGGAGATGACAGGCCCGGGACGGAGGGGAATTCCTGGCCGGACATCGGGGCCCGGAACGTGGCGGGAATGCCGGAGTCCTTATGCCCTAAAATCCTCCAGAAAACGGAAATGATTCTATCAGATCGGTGTGACGAACGTCACGCCTATCGGGATTCAGGTCCGCGCCACCATTTTTGCTTCCGCCAGCTGGCCGGCAAGACGAATGGCCTTGATCAGGCTTCCGGGTTGGGCGATCCCTTTTCCGACGATGTCGTAGGCAGTGCCGTGATCGACCGATGTCCGGATGATCGGAATGCCCACGGTCACGTTGATCCCCTGGCCGAAAGACAGCATCTTGAGCGGGATCAGTCCCTGATCATGGTACTGGGACACTACGATGTCGAATCGGCCCTGGGCCGCCTTGGAATAAAGCGTGTCGGCCGGAAGGGGGCCTTCGACCTCGATGCCTTCCGCCCGCGCTTCGAGGATGGCGGGAAAAATGCAGGTTTTCTCCTCGTCACCGAAAAGGGAGGATTCTCCGGCGTGGGGATTCAGGGCGGCCACCGCGATTTTGGGGGAGGCGACTTTCAGCATGTCCATGGCTTCCCGGGCCAGAAAGATGGTTTCCAGGACGCGTTCTTTGGTGATCTTTCCGGCAATTTCCCGGAAAGGGATGTGTGTGGTCACCAAAATCACCCTGAGCGGTCCTCCGACGAGCATCATGCCGTATCGCGGGGTGTTCGTGAGATGGGCGATCAGCTCGGTGTGTCCCGGATAGTTGAATCCGGCGGCGTGAAGGACTTTCTTGTTCAGGGGGGCGGTGACGATCCCGGAGATTTTTCCGGACAGGGCCAGTTCGACTCCTGTTCGAACGCAGTAATAGGCCCATCGGCCGGCCATGACCTGGCTCGTGCCCGGGGTGACGGGATCGAGGTTGTCTTCATGGTCCGGAAAGAGGACCCCCAGGATATCCGGATCCCGGGGAGCCTGTTCGGGGGAATCGATCTTCTGGACGATCAGTTCCGGGGCATATTTTCGGGCCAGCTCCGCGATCAGGTCGGGGTCGCCGATCACGATGCGGGGAAGGTTGCGAACTTCGTTTTCAAGCCAGCCCTTGACGATGATTTCCGGACCGATGCCGGCCGGGTCGCCCATGGTGATGGCCAGCGGTGGCATCAGGTCAGTGTGAAGCTCGGACGGATTTGCCATGGAGATGTTCCTCCCTGAAAGGTTCGATATGCACGATGACTTCAGCCACGGACGGATGGCGGCGGCGGATGGCCTCTTCCACTTCGTGGGAGATGGCATGGGCCTCTGCGACCGTCAGGCTGTCATCGACGTGGATGTTGAGATCCATATAGATCTGGGACGACGATCCGCGTGACCGGACCGAATGGCATTCCATCACACCCCCGACGGATGAAGCGATGCGGACGATTTCTTCCGGATCCATCAGACGTTTGTCCGACAGGATTTGCGTTCCTTCCCGGAGAAGCTCGTAGCCGGCGTGGGCGATCAGGACGGCGATCAGGAAGCCGACGACGGGGTCTGCTTTCGGGTATCCCCAGTGAGAAGCCAGAAGGCCTGCTACGACGGCGACAGACGCAAACAAATCGGAGCGGATGTGCAGAGCATCGGCTTTCACAAGACTGTTTCCGGTCTGTTCCCCCACCCGTCGTTCGAGTCGGACGAGCAGGATCTGAAGCCCCATCGATAATAGCATGACAAGGAGGGAGGGAACTGTAAAGAGGACCACCGATCCGCCCCGAAACGACTCCCAGCTGTGGGAGAGGACTTCGTATCCGGTCAGGAACAGGAAAACGCTCACGGCGAGCTGGGCGAGGGGTTCGAATTTGGCGTGCCCGTAGGGGTGGTTCTCATCAGGGGGGCGGTTTGCCAGATAGACCCCGCCCAGACAGATCATGTCCGAAACCGAATCCAGAAGGGCATGATATCCGTCGGCGATCATGCCCGCCGAATGAATGGAATGGCCCCATCCGATCTTCAGGACGGACAGAAAGGTGTTCACGGCGAATGCCAGCGACAGCGCTCCCGCCGGCGTCCGGAAGCGGGAGAGAATCCTGTCCTTCATCCTTTTTTCCGGTCCCGGAGAGCTTGCCCCGTATGGGACTTCTTGAACCGCATGACTTCTTCGGGCGACCCGGTCGTGACGACCTCCCCTCCCCGGTCGCCCCCTTCCGGTCCCAGGTCGATCAGGTGGTCGGCATTCTGGATGATGTCGATGTTGTGTTCGATGATGATGACGGTGTTTCCCTGTTCGACGAGCTGGTTCAGGGTGTCCAGAAGTTTCTGGATGTCGGCGAAATGAAGTCCGGTGGTGGGTTCGTCCAAAATATAGAGCGTGCGACCGGTGGAGCGGCGGGAAAGTTCTTTTGCCAGCTTGACCCGTTGTGCCTCGCCTCCGGACAGGGTTGTGGCCGACTGCCCCAGGTGGATGTAGTCCAGACCCACCTCTCCCAGTGTGACGAGCTTTCCCCGGACGGACGGGATCGGCTGATAGAACTCCAGGGCTTCGTCGACGGCCATTCCGAGAATGTCCGAGATGGTTTTTCCGCGGTAGCGGATTTCCAGCGTTTCCCGGTTGTACCGGAGCCCTTTGCACTGGTCGCACGTCACATACACATCGGGAAGAAAGTGCATTTCGATCTTGAGGACTCCGTCCCCCTGGCAGGCTTCGCAGCGTCCGCCCTTGATATTGAAGCTGAATCGGCCGGCTTCATAGCCGCGGGCCCGGGACTCGGGAACCTGGGCGAACAGTTCCCGGATGGGGGTGAACAGACCGGTATAGGTCGCCGGATTGGAGCGGGGAGTCCGTCCGATGGGGGACTGGTCGATATGGACCACCTTGTCGATCTGGTCGACGCCCCGGATTTCCTGGCATTTCCCGGGACGGTCCCGCGAGCCGTAGAAGACCTTGGCCAGTCTCCTGTAAAGGATATCGAGCACCAGCGTGCTTTTCCCGCTGCCGGAAACACCGGTGACGACCGTCATGAGACCCAGGGGGAAGTGGACGTCGATGTTTTTCAGATTGTGTTCCGTCGCGCCGATCAGGGAAATCCATCCGCGGGGAGTGCGGTGGGCGAGCGGTCGTGAGATCGATTTTCGTCTCGAAAGGTAGTCTCCGGTGATCGAACGCGGATTTTTCTCGATTTCCCGGGGGGTTCCCTGGGCCAGGACTTCGCCTCCCAGTCGTCCGGCACCCGGCCCCATGTCGATCACATGATCCGCCAGGCGGATCGTCTCCTCGTCGTGTTCGACGACCACGACCGTATTGCCAAGATCCCGGAGGTGGATGAGGGTGGAGAGGAGTTTCTGGTTGTCGCGCGGATGGAGACCGATGGACGGTTCGTCCAGAATGTAGAGGACCCCGGTCAGGCCCGACCCGATCTGCGTGGCGAGACGGATGCGCTGGGACTCTCCGCCGGACAGCGTCTGGGCGCTCCGGGACAGGGTGAGATAGTCGAGACCGACTTCCCGGAGAAAGGACAGGCGTGTCCGGATTTCCCGGACAATCCTTTCCGATATGGCCTTTTCCATTGGCGGGAGGGTCAGCGCGTCCAGAAAATCGACCCCGGCCCGGATGGTCATTTCCGAAAAGGCGTGAATGTTCCGGTCGTTCACGGTAACCGACAAGGCTTCGGGTTTCAGTCTCGAGCCCCCGCACACTTCGCAGTCGCGCTCCGACATGACGTTTTCGAGTTCGGCCTTGGCCCAGACGGAAAGGTTTCCACGCTGGTAGGCATCCTGGAACATCCAGACGATTCCGGGAAAGCGTGGCTGGTTCTTGGCCGGCGTCTTTCCGAAAAGAAGGTGCTGCCTCTTGTCTTCGGGGAGCTTCGAAAACGGGGTAAACTGCGAGATCCCTTCCTGGTCGAGAAATCGCAGGGTCCGTGACCGGAATTCGGAAAAGCTCCGATGGTCGAGCAGCTTGATGGCGGATTCCGCGATGGAAAGATCGGGAAACGGAATCAGAAGAGTCGGGTCGACTTCCATCAGGACGCCCAGTCCTCCGCAATGAGGACAGGCTCCGTATGGAGAATTGAAGCTGAAAAGCCGCGGGGTGATCTCCGGTAAACTGATTTTGCATTGGGTGCAAGCCTGTCGTTCGGACAGGATCACGTCCTCTCCCGATTCCGGGAAATGCAGGACGACCATGCCGTTTCCCTGTCGGAGACCTGTTTCGAGACTGTCCGAAAGGCGCTGGGATATGCCATCTCGCACGGTCAGGCGGTCGATGACGATTTCGATCCGGTGGTTTTTTTTCCGGTCGATATCGTCGAGCGTTTCGATTTCCCGCATATTTCCGTCAAGGCGGATCCGGGTGAAGCCTTCCTTCAGGATCCGGGCGATTTCCTTCCGGTATTCGCCTTTCCGGTCCTGTACGGTCGGGGCGAGCAGAATGAACTTCTCTCCCGCGGGACGCGACAGGATAAGGTCCACCATCTGGCTGATTGTCTGGGCGGTGACGGGTTTTCCGCAGGAAGGACAGTGCGGGTGACCGATCCGAGCATACAGGAGACGAAGGTAGTCGTAGATTTCGGTAACAGTTCCGACTGTCGAGCGCGGGTTTCTGGAGGACACCTTCTGGTCGATTGCGATGGCGGGAGAAAGGCCGTCGATATGATCGACGTCCGGCTTGTCCATCATTTCGAGAAACTGCCGGGCATAGGCCGACAGGGATTCCACGTATCGTCTCTGTCCTTCGGCGTAGAGGGTGTCGAAGGCCAGGGAACTTTTTCCCGAGCCGGACAGGCCGGTGATCACGACCAGGGCATTCCGGGGGAAGGAGATGTCCAGGTTTTTCAGGTTGTGTTGCCGGGCACCCTGGATGACAATCCTGTCGTGGTTCGTCCGGTTTTTTTTCGTATCCATCAGAACCCCTGCTTCGTCCGGACCACGGTTGTGCCGGGGGGAAGGACCATGTTGAAGGAATCGTTGGAAACGTTCTGGACCGGATGGAGGTTTTTCAGGTCGATCGTCATTTCCATCCCGTTGAATTCATCGAAAGTGATGGTTGTGGGGAGGTGCGTGGACATGTCCACGACGATCCGGGCGACAGCCAGGTGACGGTCGGGTTTCCTGGGAATCAGTTCGAGGCCGTACAGGCCGGAACCCGGCACGTCACCTCCCTGTTCGGGACGGATGTAGAAGTATTTCCGGAGATGCCCGAGGCTTGCGAAAAGAAGGGCAGGTGTTTCCGGAATGTGCCGGCTCCGCATCGTCTTGACCAGGAGTTGCCGGTTCTGTGGAATGTAGAATGCCAGCCTGTTTCCCACCAGCAACAGGATTTGTCCCCGGGGGTCCGAGTAGTGGAGGACCATTTTCCCCGGGGTCCGGTAGAGGAGGGACCCTTTCGACAGGACCGGCTTTCCGTCGGGGACCTTCAGGTGCTGGAGAAAATCTGCCCGGAACCCCTTGTTCCGATTGAATGTCCGCGAGAGATGGGACAGAACCTCTTCGGGGGTCCGGTCCGGCGTCGCCGCGTGAACCCGACAGGGAATGATTGCAAGAAGCGCGCAAATGATGATGAAGAAAAGGAACGGGGAAGCGAGCCCTCTTGTGGAGGACGTTCCGTTCGTTCTAGCTTGGGCCATTGGATTCCTTCCGGTCAAGGACCGCCCGCGGGCGGCTGCCTTCCTGCTGTCCGATGATGCCTTCCGATTCCATGCGTTCGATCAGGCGTGCGGCTCGATTGTATCCGATCCGGAAGTGGCGCTGGATCAGGCTTGTGGACGCTTTCCTCTGCCGGCGGACGAGCTGGACGGCTTCGGGATAGAGTCCGTCGTCCTCTTCGGTCTCCTCTTCTCCGGAAGGGTCGGATCCGCCCGAGAAAGACTCCCCCGACAGACGTTCCATCGCCCGATCTTCCGGCGGAGGGACGCGGGACCAGGACTCGACGATCCGATGGACCTCCCCTTCGGAGATGAAAGCCCCGTGCATCCGGCGAAGGGCGTCTGTTCCCGGTGGCCGCATCAGCATGTCGCCCGCGCCAAGGAGAAGCTCCGCTCCGCCCTGATCCAGGATGACCCGGGAATCGATCTGGGTCGTGACCTGAAAAGCGATCTTCGTGGGGATGTTGGCCTTGATGAGACCCGTCAGCACCTGGGCCGAAGGCCTCTGGGTCGCCAGCACAAGATGGATGCCTGATGCCCGCGCCATCTGGGCCAGCCGGATGATCTGGGGTTCCACATCCTTCTTGAGACTCAGCATGAGGTCCGCAAGTTCGTCGATCAGGACGACGATATAGGGAAACCATTCGGATTTGGGGACCGCCTTCCGGTATTCGGCGATGTTCCTTACCCCGGCCGTCTTCATAAGGTCATACCGCCGGAGCATTTCCTCGTTCAGTATCCGGAGTTTCTGCGCGGCAATCCGGGGATCTGTCACGACCGGGCCAAGAAGATGGGGGATGCCTTCGTAGGGGGCGAATTCCAGGCGTTTTGGGTCGATCATCAGAAATCGGACTTCTTCGGGACCGGCGTTCATCAGGATACTCGTCACCAGGACGTTCATACACACGGACTTTCCTGTTCCCGTGGCACCGGCGATCAGGAGGTGGGGCATGCGGGCGAGGTCGAAGGCGACCGGGTCGCCGCTGATGTTTTTGCCCAGCGCGAGCGCCAGGGGAGAGCCGATGGAGCGAAAGCTCGAGCTTTGGAAGATCTCCCGGAAGACGACAACTTGCCGGCGCGGGTTGGGGACTTCCAGTCCGACGGCGGATTTCCCGGGGATCGGGACCTGTATGTGGATATGCGGGACCTTCAGGGCTAAGGAAAGTTCGTTCGAGAGACCCGTGACCCGGTTGACCTTGATGCCCGGAGCCGGGTGAAACTCGAACAGGGTGACGACGGGGCCCGGCTGGCATCCCCCCATGCGTCCCGGGACGCCGTATGTCTGGAAAAAATCTGCCAGGGTGCGTTCCGTTTCTTTCAGGAACTGGGGGGAAGACCCTTCGTTTGGAGGGGGAACCGGATCCATGACTTCATCGGGAGGACGGAAATTGGTCGGGAGATCTTTTTCCGCAGCGGGTTTTCCCGAGACGATCTCCAGCTTCCGGACTCCGGAAGCGTTCTTCCGGCGGGACATCGCTTTCGGGGGAGTATCGTCGCCGTCTTCGTTTTCGGGTTCTTCCTCTTCTTCCTCCTCCGTTTCCTCCCATTCTTCCTCCGGAGAGACGGGTGTCGGAGAAAGCGAAATGTCCCGGACTTCTTCCAGCGGCAGGGCGAGAGCCCTGTTCCTGTCCGGCAAAGGGGAGGGTTCCTCTCCTGCTTCCGTGTCAGACGAAGCCGGATTTGTCCGACGGCGCAAGAGCCATTTTTCTTTCAATCGGATTTCGAGGGCGTGGAGCGTCGGTAAGGCCACGGTCAGTGCCGCCAGAGTCAGAAGTGTCAGATAGAAGAGATAGGTTCCCGCCGGATTCAGGTACCGGAGGGCCTGTCCATAGAAGAAGCCCCCCGTCGATCCTCCGGGGGGATAAGGGGTCGTCCAGTCCGGAGGCAGGAGGCCGGAAAACATGGCCGGGACGGCGATCAGAGCCAGTGCCCATCCCGCGTACATGCGAAGCGGAACGGACTTTTCGCGGGCAACTGTCCAGACGGCCTGAGCCAGAATAAGGACCGGCAGCCATGCCCCTGCACCCAGCAGCATGCGGAGAAAGTCGGAGGTGGTGGAGCCCAGGTTTCCCATGACATTCCGGGCGGTGGCCTGGCTCGAAACCGTAAAAATCGAGGGGTCGTCCGCGTGACCGGTCGCCAGGGCGAGGATCAGGAAAATCAGAAGAGAAGTTCCCGTGATCAGACGCAGGTATCGGCCGAGACGATTTTCGGGATGTTCCGTGTTTGTCGGGGAAAGAGGTTCGGTAGAAGGTGCCATCTTGGTCCGCTACATCTCGAGTAGAAGCGGGATGATGACCGGATCCCGCTCGAAGTTTTTCTTGAAGTATCGTCTCAGGTGATTGTGGACATGGGTCTTGAGGGCGGAAGCCTCCTTCTTGATTTCCGGATCGAGATCCTGGAGGAGAAGTTCCACCTGGGTCTTCAGCATGGCGTTCATTTCGAGGGAAAGGTCCGAAAGGACGACGCCCCGGGTCGAGATTTCCGGTCCGACGACAATTTCTCCGGTCTGTTGGGAAAGGGCCACGATGACGGTGACGATACCGTCCGAACCCAGGCGCTGCCGGTCGCGAATGACCATGTCCTCGACGTCCCCGATCCCCTTGCCGTCGATGAAGGTCCGTCCGGATACCACTTTTTCCCGACGGGTCACGCAGGATTGTGTCAGTTCGAGGACCACACCGTTTTCGATCACGAAGATGTTTTCTTCGGGGACGCCAGTCCTGGCGGCCGTCCGCGCATGCTGGGAAAGTTGTCGAAATTCCCCGTGCATCGGAACGAAATACTTGGGACGAAGCATCCGGATCATCAGTTTCTGGTCTTCCTGGCTGGCGTGACCGGAAACATGGATTTCGGAGATTCTCCGATAGAAGACATTTGCACCCTTTTTGCCCAGGAGGTTGATGATTTTGTTGATGGCCCGTTCGTTTCCCGGAATGACGCGTGCCGACAACAGGATGGTGTCTCCCGGGCCGATGGAGACATGCTTGTGGTCTCCCAGCGCCATCCGGAAAAGGGCGCTCATGGGTTCTCCCTGGCTTCCGGTCGTCAGGATGGTCACTTTATCCGGGGGATACTGGGCCACCTGGTCCAGCCGGATGATCTGGTCGGGAGGAATGGAGAGATATCCGAGTTCTCCCGCCACGCGGGCGTTGGTTTCCATGGAGCGACCGGTGAGTGCGATCTTCCGACCGTTCCGGATGGAGACGTCGGCGACCTGCTGCAACCGGTGAATATTGGAAGAAAACGTGGCCACGATGACCCGTCCCGGTGCCTGGGAGATCATCTGTTCGAGTGGTTCCGTCACCTGCCTTTCCGACAACGACAGCCCCTCTTTTTCCGAGTTTGTCGAATCGCTGATGAGGCAGAGGACGCCTTCTTCCCCGAGGTTGCAAAGCCGGTGCATGTCGAAGTGTTCGTTGTCGATCGGGGTCAGGTCGATCTTGAAGTCCCCCGTATGCAGGATGGTTCCGGCGTCTGTCCGGATTGCGAAGGCCACCCCGTCGGCGATGCTGTGCGTGATCCGTATGGGTTCGAAGGTAAAGGGACCGACTGTATATTTTTCGCGCGGGCGAATGGACACCAGACGGGGAGGAGGAAGGCTCTTGTGCTGGCGCACCTTGCCCTCGACGAGGCCCAGTGTCAGGGGAGTTCCGAAGACCGGCACATCAAACTCCCGAAGGAAGTAGGGGATGGCGCCGATGTGGTCTTCATGTCCGTGAGTCAGGAAAAGGGCCAGCAGTCTTTGACGATTCTCTTTGAGGAAAGTCATATCGGGAATGATGAGGTCGATTCCGAGCAGGTCGTCTTCCGGAAAAAGCACTCCGCAGTCCACCACGACGATCCCTTCCGGTGTCTCGTAGGCCGTCATGTTCATCCCGATTTCGCCGATGCCCCCCAGGGGAATGATTCGGACCCACGGCTCC
>JAKAYA010000025.1 GCA_021826965.1 Nitrospirota bacterium | reverse complement strand
ATCATAGGCCGTCAGGCCGGTCTGTTCGGCGAGTTCCAGGACAGCCGGATCATCCACATCGATCCTCTCGATATCCAGAAGGAAGAAGAAACCAAAAGCTTTTCGCAGACTTTCCCGTTTTTCGGGATATCGTCGGATTTTCTTGAGACAGATGCTCGCAATCTCGATATCGATCAGGGGAGGGGCAACCATCTTCACGTCGTGGAGGGCAAGGGAAACCTCATTGCCTTCCGGTTCCCCGAACAAGAGGGCCCCAAGGGCAGACGCGTCGACAACCTTAACGGGCATCCCGGTCTTCCCGTATCATGCGGGCCGACTCCGAAGGCGTGGTCAGATCCAGTGCGGACACCCTGTGAAAGACCTCTTTCGGGGAAACAGAAGATTCGTGCGAAACCGCCTCTTCAAGAATAGACAGAAGCTCTCCCTGCAAGGACCGATGATGTCGCTCGGCCCGTTTTTTCAAACGAACCACAAGCGTGTCCGGGGCATTCTTGATCGAAAGATGCGTTGGCATTCTTTTTTCCTCCAAAACGAATCCATTTCAGATCATTCTAGGATGAAATCCGGTTTTTTGCAAAGCGATTTCCGGAGCAATGTCCGGATTGTCGAGCCAAAATGCCGCCTCCGATTGCGTGCCCGGCCAGGCTCCGACCGGACTCCTGCAAAGAATCTCATCACGGACGAGAGAGCGGTTTCCGAAGGAGGGAGCGAACTTGTGTCGTCGACAGAGCCGTTTTTCTTCACTTTTCGGAAAAACTCCGGAAAGTTTCATAAACTTTGTTCGTGAAGAGAATCGGGACCGAACTGTTTTGCGATGGGAATCAGACTATGTTTTCAGATTAACAAGTGATATAATTTTATCAGTTAACATAAGATGATTTTGTTAGATAATACTATTTTATTATTTATGGTGAGTGAAATTGAATATCCTTTATTCCCCCAAGGACATCCTTCTCCGGATTGCCGGCAATCTGAAGCATCAAAGGCTTCTCAGGAATACAAGCCAGAAGGAGCTTTCAATGCAGTCCGGTGTCCCATTGGCGACCATACGCCTCTTCGAGCAGAAGGGAAAGATCTCTCTGTCCAATCTTGTCAGAATTGTGATGGCCTTCGGTGAGGAGGAAGCCCTTGTCCGGTTACTCGAGCCTGTCGAGGTTCAAACCCTTTTCGGCGATGAAAGTCGCCCGGGCAAACGGATCCGGGCAACGGGATCCCGAAAGGACAGAAATGTATAAACCCGTCGACCGTTTGCGTGTCTATCTCCGTTTCGGCCCGACCGAAATCCTTGTCGGAGTTCTTGCATCCCGAAATGGAAGGATTTTCTTCCAGTATGCCCCCGAGTTCCTTGCACAGAAAATGAACCTGTCGCCGGTTCGTCTCAATTTGGCCGATCATGTGCAGAGTTCCTTTCCTGAATTTTTCCTCGGGCTTCCTGGCTTGTTCCATGATTCCCTTCCGGATGGATGGGGTCTGCTGTTAATGGATCGACACTTTGCCCGTGCGGGTATCCCCGTCGAGGCTGTCGGTCCGCTTGATCGGCTCTCTTATCTCGGTGATCGCGGAATGGGTGCCATCGTTTACAGGCCCGCACAAAAGGTCGACCAATCCGGTCGGGGGGAGGTCGATCTGGTCGCTCTCGCCAAAGAAGCCCTTCGGGTCTTCGAGGGAGAGCCAGGCAACATTCTTCCCGATCTCTTCCTCCTTGGGGGCTCGCCCGGGGGAGCCCGGCCGAAAGTCCTGGTCGCTTACGATAAACGGTCGAACCGTATGGTGTCCGGGGTCGATGCGATTCCGCCCGGGTACCGGCAGTACATTATCAAGTTCCCGGCCAAAAGCGATCCCCCATACCCGGGAGAGACCGAGTATGCGTACTCTCGCATGGCCCGGGCGGCCGGATTGCGTCTTCCGGATACATCTCTCTTCCCTGGCGTCGGTGACCAGAAGAGCTTCGGGATCGAACGGTTCGACCGCGATGGGGACGACCGGCTTCATGTTCACACCCTTGGCGGTCTCATTCATTCAAGCCACAGGCTACCGGGCTGCACGTATGAGATGGCCCTCAAGGTTGCTCAGGCCGTGACGCGGAACCGGGAAGACGTCCTGGCGCTTTTCCGGCAGATGGTCTTCAACGTGGCCACACACAACCGGGACGACCATGTCCGGAACTTTTCGTTCCTCCTTGGTCCGGATGCACGATGGCACTTTTCTCCATCCTACGATCTGACTTATTCAGCCGGTCCCGGAGGTGAACACTCCATGACGATTTCCGGAGAAGGGAAAAATCCGACTTTCGAGCACATCCGGCGCGTTGGAGAAGAGTTCCAAATCCGAGAGAGCGAAGTGATTGAGGTCACCGGGAAGGTGATGGAGGCCGTTGGACATTGGCACGAGTTCGCATGTGAGGCTGGGGTTCCCAAACAGGTCGCCGATCGGATCAGGGCAAGTTTTATCCCGATAAAGGTACCTTCGAACTCCATGAAGTCCGACGCACGGAGAAAACCATAAGGATAGAGACAAAAGATCGCGAAAGGAGATATTCGCATCCGACCTTCCTTCGAGAGTGATGTTTAGAAGTCTCTCTTGTTTTCCCACGCTTTTCCTTTTTCTATTGGATCAGGTCACGACTCTTCACAATTTGAATTTGCAGCATTTATGTTGTAAATACAAGAGAGATTTTCATTTTTCACCCCAGTGTTAGGGTTCTGAAGAAAAAGGTAGGGACGGGCCCTTCCGGAAAAAGCCTCGCTTTCCCCCCATCCCGGGGATGCACCGGTGCAGGGACAGGGAAAAGAAAGTGGCGGTCTCTGCCTTGGTGAACAGCCTGAAAGGCGTTTCGAGCCGTCTGATCCGGAGGAAAAAATATTCGGAAATTCGCAAGAAGCTTTGGGGCCGGGTACTCTGGTCCCAAAGCTTCTTGCCGGAAGCTGTGGCGGCGCTCCCATCGCAATCATTCGCCAATACATCGAACAGCAGCAAACCCCTCACTGAACGTCAAAATTCCAGGACGACTTTGCCGTCCGCACTATCCTTCACCGGCATGAATGCCGAGGGTTTCCGCGCGACTCGATCAATGGGCGTTCCGTGTGCTGGCGGGAGATCGGGAACCCGAAAATCCCGGAGGCCGGGTCATCCCCCATCGCTCCAGAATGCGGGTGAAGTTCCGGGAACGATAGGCCCGGATCAGCTCTTCCCGGGCTTTCTTCTGTTCGGGCGTCCAGGGCCCCTTGAGGCGCACGAGGACGCTGGTCGTGATCACCGAGCCGGGAAGGGGACGCGGATGCCGGAGGGTTCCCCCCAGGGGAAGCAGGTCGAACAATCCAGGGAATGCTTTTTTCGTCGCCATCCCCAGCTGATGAAAGATGATCGCGACATCGGCGTGTCCGTAGGCCACCGACCAGGGTTCGTCGCGGTGGTGGATCCGGGGCCCGGCGAGCCATTTGCCCGGATCCGGAGAATCATAGACCGCCCGGAAGAGTTTCCCGGCGGTCCATCCGGCCGGCGGACGGGGATCGTTTTTCGCGATCTGATAAAGCGTCCGGGCATAGGCCAGGAACGCCCCTTTCTCCTTCACCGGATTCGGGGTGACGATATGGACGTCGGAGCGGCCGAGATCCCATACGGAGTGGATGCGAAGGGGATTCCCCTTCCTGACGAGAAGGACTTCGCCTTCTCCTTGAATGACGGGAATCGGGGATCCGTCCGACAGACCGGCATTCCTGATCTTCCGGATCGTTCCGGGAGAGGCGACCGCTACGCTCGGACGGCACCGGAGAACCAGATTTCCGATGCTCAAGGACTTCGTCCTGGCCTGAATGAGGGAGACGGGCGGGCTGGTGGTATACAGGAAACTCCGGACGGGGCCGGAACGCCCGGGGCGAAGAATGTGATTCGCGAGTTCCCGAAGGGCCATGTAATAGTTGCCTTCCGTGGAGAGAAGAAGGTCGATCGCCCGGCAGGAGCGGCCCCGGAGGATTCCGTGGAGATCCGAAAGGGTGTCGGCCGAGGGATCGGAGATGTCGGCGGGAAGGGGTTTTCTGTCCCGGGGCCAGTTCAGGATGGGAGGCTGGTCGATGACGGGTGATCCCGTAACGGGAGGAAGAGGGGATTCCGCGGCGCGGAGGGAAACCGGAAAAAACGCCAGGAGAATTGAAAAGCTCGCCGCTGAAAGAAAAAGGAAAAGACGTCGGTGCATGGAAATCCTCCTCTGGACAATCGGGTGTCGGGGGGAGGCCCCGGGTCCGAGCATTGGCCGGAGAGTGTCACCGGCCAATGCGTCGGTCTTTCTGTCCTGGAGAGCCTTCAGTAGGTCCAGATCCGGTAGGAGCGGTCGGCGAAGTCCAGAAGATCGATCTGCCCCAGGCTGTCTTCGGGCCCGGACACCAGCGGCAGGATTTTTCCCGCGCTCTCCGCACGGCCATAGGCCATGGCGCAGGTTCGGGTCACCCCTTCGATGACGTCTCTTTCCTTCAGTTCCCGGAACATCTCTCCCATGGTCGGATGGTCGTTCTCGAGCACTTCGGGCCAGTAGGTGCCGTCGCCGGCAAAGAACAGCCGGACTTCATCTCCGCGCAGGCTCGCCTGGCGGGCATAGACCAGCGCGTGATAGACCCGTCCCGGGTCGGATGCTCCGGAATACACCACGAAAACATGTTTGTCGGCCATCGATTTCCCCCATTCTGTTGTTATGGTTGTTATTGCGCCGTGTCACCCGGTCTGGGGATATCGGCCGCCGGACGGTCATCCCCCCAGGACAGGAGGGCCCGCACGACCGGGGGAACGGAAAAGGCCCCCGAGTTCTTGCGAAACGCGCGTCGAACGAGGATCTCCCCTTCCAGCAAGGCGAAGATCCCCCGGGCCATTTCCGGGGACGACCCCGAAAAGGCGAACGAACCCGCCTGACGGCCCCTTTCGATGACGTTCACGATCCAGTCGACGTTCGTGTCGTAGAACGACCGGATTTCCGCCTGGACGTCTTCGGACAGGGACGCCGCATCGGCCGAAAAGACGGCGAACAGGCAGAGACGTTCCCCCCGGGAGGAGAGATCGGAGAACAACTCCATATATGCGGCCAGACGGTTTTCCGGTCGGGATTCGCCTTGACCGATCTGCCGAAGCGTGTACAGGAACCGCTCGTGGTAGCGACGGATGAGGGCAAGGGCCAGATCGTCTTTTTTCGGGAAATGGTAATGGATGCTCGCCGTCCGGATGTGGATCTTTTCGGCCACGTCCCGATAGCTGAAGGCGTTGAATCCCCGGCTCTGTACCAGGTCCTGGGCGGCATCGAGTATCCGGTCTGTGGTGTCGGGCGTCTCCATGTCATCATTCTACCTATCGATAGATAGTTCGTCAAGGACCGACCTTTTCCGATTTCAAAAATGCAAAAAGCGCCGGGTGGTGTTCGAGAGGGGGACCCGTGGCAGGTGCAGTCTTCTCACTTGAGGCGCTTTTTGCATCGTCAGGACCGGGGAACCGATCTGGAAAAGGTGGATTGAGGAGAGGGTTTGAGGGCAGGGGAAAACGTGGAGGGGATCCGGTTTCCTGCATTCTTTTTTAACACTTATAAATATACATAAATTGTTTTTATTATAAAATAAATGAGCTAACAATATTAGCATATTGAAATACTGTTTCATTTGGAGTATCAAGTCCCCTGGGCCGGAATGAAGTCTCTTCCGGAAAATGGGGAGACATCCGGCCGGCTCATGGGATCCCATGGCAAGGACGGTCGAAAACGAAGGAGCGATCAGAGTCCAGTTCCCGATCATTATTCAACCTTACGGTCCAGACATGCATGCTGGCTGAAATGAGGGACGCAGAATGCGGCAGATCCCCCCGGCACTTTCTTTTGAAGAACTGACCCTTCGGAATTTTTCACCCCACACCTTCGCTTCCGTGACCCATTATCTCTACCAGACGACGATTTCGTTGATCGATGAGTTCATGGCCATGCTGGATCACTGGACCTTCGAGCGCCGTTCCCATTCCTACCGGGTGGCCCGCCTGTCTCTTGCGATCGGTGAACAGATGGGCCTTTCGCACCGGGAACGCTTTGTTCTGGGCGTCGGGTCCCTCCTGCACGACATCGGCAAGATGAGGATCCCCCGGGAGATCCTGGTGAAGCCGGGAAAACTGACGGAAGACGAGTGGGCGGTCATGCGGAAGCATCCGGGTCTCGGGAGCGATATCCTGAACCGTTTTCCGGCGCTCGCTTTTGCCCGGGAGATCGTGCTCCAGCACCAGGAGAGATGGGACGGCAACGGGTATCCGCAGGGACTGAAAGGGGAGCAGATCGTTCTGGGTGCCCGGATCTTCGCCGTGGCGGACAGCTTCGACGCCATGACGAACCAGCGTTCCTACAACAAGGTTCAGGACCCGAAAGAGGCGGTCAGTGAGATCGAAGGCCGGTCCGGGATTTTGTACGATCCCCGGGTGGTCCGGCATTTTTGTGCGCTGGGGAATCCTGCGGACTGGGAACATCGCCTGCGCGAGGGGGAAGAGACGCTCCTGCATGAAATCTTTCCGCTGGAGGGGTTCGTGGGGTTGTTCGCCGATCCGGAAACAATGGAGGAAGTCCCCGCGTTTTAGTGGAGAAAAACGCTTGGAAGAGAAGAAGAAAAAGCGAAAGCGTCCGGAAGACCATGAGAACCTGGACCGGTGGCTGGTGTCCTATGCCGACTTCATCACGCTTCTGTTCGCCTTTTTCGTGATGCTGTATGCCGTGACCTCGATGAACAAGGGAAAGTTCCGGGTTCTGTCCAGCGCCCTGGAAGAAACCCTGAACCACCAGAAAGCCGCTTCGGCCCCGACGTTCATCGTACCCCGCGACACGACGCATTTCCCCGGTCGGGCGACTCCGGCCGTTCGGGGAACGGTCTTTCATCAACTGAACGTTCTGGTGGAAAAATCTTCCGAGCGGGGAGATATGAAAGTGCTTCCGACGCCGGAAGGGACGATTCTCCGGATCCGGTCCGCCCTCCTCTTCCGAAGCGGCCATGCCGCCGTCCGGAACCGGGTGATCCCGGTCCTTCGGAAAATCGCCCGGTTTTTGTCGAAAACCCGTCGTCGGGTCCATGTCCGCGGTTATACCGACAACCAGCCCATCCGGACAATTCGCTATCCCAACAACTGGGCTCTGTCGAGCATGCGTTCGGTCAACGTGCTGGTGGCCCTGGTGCGTCTGGGAGGGCTCTCTCCGGAACGGGGAGAGGCGGTCGGGTTCGGGAAGACCCGGCCGGTGGCCAGCAACCTGACTCCCCAGGGCCGGGATGAGAACCGCCGTGTGGAGATCTTCATCGCCAGGCCCGAAAAAAAATCCTCGCCGTTCGGGGGAGGCCGGTCGTCTGTATTGGGCCAATCCGGAGCGCCGGACCGGTCGGGAAGCGGTTCGAATAACGCGGGCCCCGTATTCTAGAAGCATTTTCCGGCAGGGATTTGTGATGAGCGGGGAAGATCCGTCCGGGAAATTCGGGGAAAGTGTTTTGTTCCTCTGGCCGGTCAGGTCGCGGACCGGAAAGGAGTTTTGCGAGGAACCCGCTCTTTCTGCCCGGAAGAGGATGGTGCGGCGGATGCCGATTTTCGATTATTGCTTCGGGTCCGGTTTTGAAAGCTTGTCGAGTTTGTGACCGACCCAGTTCCCGCCTTTCTGGATGGCATTGGCGGTGCCATCCACCGCTTTTTTCAGGTCACGGTGAAATTGTTCGCTTTTGAGATACTTGCCCGTCTTGTGGATCGTGTCGGACATGGATTTTTCGACGGATTGGGCGGTGTCCTGCGCTTTTTGGGAGAGGTTTTCGTCTGCGAAGGCCGAACCCCGGATTCCGGAAACGGACAGGGCCAAGAGCAGAGCCGCCACAAAGACGGCAATCCACCTTTTTGTGTTCATCGGGGGCTCCATCGATTCTTCCTTTTTCTCCTTCCTGGTATGTTTCGCCTGTTCCGGCCAGCGTCTTCAGCTTCGATCCTGTCTGGTATTTCGTCGGACATCTTCGGACGAAGCGACAAAGGCAAGACCATCAAGACCATGACGGATGACGATCCATTATAACAGGTCGGTGGCCTTCGAAACGAAAGGGAGACCCGTGACGGCGGTCACCGGTCCCGGCATCCCCAAGACAGAGAACGTCCATAGTCCTCAGAATCGGGTGGTGGGGAAGAGGCTGATCCGAAAGAAAAAGCGTCCTCATCATGATGGGAGATGGGAATGGGACGCATAGGACGAAGGACCGGCGGTAAACCATCCCCCGGATAAATCCGGGAGCTTTGCACTTCCAGGTTTCGTCCCGAAAGGAACGGATGGCGGGTGCCAATCAACGGAGCGCCTTAGCCATGCAATGCCGGGTCATTCCGCACAAACCCGGAGGCCGTTAGGTCGGTTTACGCAGGTGGCGAACCTGTCCCGAAGGAATTGGACCTTTTCCCGATATCCGGCTTCGCCAGTCAAGCGCCGTTGTCCATTGCTGGTCGCTATCGGGAACTGCGGATGTTTACGGAAAAATTTACCACAGGATTCAGAACAATCAAACAGAAAGGAGAGCGCATTCCTCCTCGCCCTGCAGTGCGAGGTTTCCAATGCGCGCCATAAGGATGAAGTTTTTTCACCGTTCGGAGAAAGAGGCTCCATCGACACCCTCCCCCCGGACCATTCAGACGGCCTCCGATCGCCCCTCTTTCTCTTCCGGACCGTTCATCCCCTCAAACCTGGGGGACATCGTAAAACATGCGCCGGAGATGATCCAGAACATCCTGGACGCCATCCAGTCCGACGGAATCGCTCTCGCCCGGGTCGAGATGGGAAAGGACAAATCCGGAAATGAAATCTTCTATATGAACAGGAAAATGCGGGAGATCATCGAGCACATGAAACTCGATCTCCAGTCCCGCTATCGGGTCTCTCCGGGAGAGGTCATCAACGGATCCATTCACCGGTTCCACCAGAACCCCGACCAGATCCGGGAGATCCTGGCCGCACTGAAACCGGGCGAACTCCGGTTCAACCAGATCATTCCGGTCGGCCATATGCGCATCCGGTCCGTCAGCGAAGTCCTCACCGATTCCCGGGGGGAAAAGGTGGCTTTCCTCACGGTCTTCACGGATGTCTCTGCGGCCACCCGCCTGGAGAAGGTCGCGGAAGAAGCCGGTCATTCCGCTGAAAAGATCGACATGATGACGCAGAAGGTCCAGTCTCTCGTGGATCAGGTCGACGCCGGGAAGGAAGTCATTCTCCAGATGTCCCGGGGCGTCCTGGAAAACCAGGCCGCCATGCAACATCTGGGAGAGGTGGTGAGCACGCTCGGAAAACGCTCCGAAGAAATCGGATCCATTCTGGAGACCATCAGCCAGATCGCCTCACAGACGAACCTTCTGGCACTGAACGCCGCCATCGAAGCCGCCCGTGCCGGCGAACAGGGACGGGGGTTTGCCGTCGTGGCCGACGAAGTCCGGAAACTGGCCGAACGGACGGCTTCCGCCACCAAACAGATCGGGGAAACCATCCGCACCGTGCAGGTCGAGACGGGAAAGACGGTGAATTTGCTGGAAGAGAGCCAGAAACGAGCCGACAAGAACAAAGAATCTGCCCAGAAAACCGAGTCGGTGCTGGAAACCATGAAAAAGACCCACGAAGATTTGCTGCAGTCGATCCGGGAAGTGGCCCGGGACGCGGACAGGGAAACCCAGGCCATCCGCGAATTCATCCGCGAAAAGTAGACCGGGTCACACCGAAAGAAACCTCTCCAGAAGCACGGCCAGATGCTCGACCCTGGGCTTGTTTCCCAACCGGTCCCGGAGCGTCATCTGGCACGCGGGGCATCCGGTCGTCACCGTCTCCGCCCGGCTTTCCCGCACGGCTCTTTCCTTGCGCCCGAAGATCTCCCGCGAAAATTCCGGATTCTTCAGAAGATAGGTTCCGGCCCCGCCGGCGCAACGATCTTCGTCTCCCATCTGCCGGAAGCCTTCTCCCAGAATTCCCTCCAGAAGCACATGGGGTTCGGCCGTCACGCCTGCCGCCCGAAGATGGCAGGATGCGTGGTAGGTCACGGTCCCGCCTCCCGGGATCCTTCCGGCGTTCACCTTCATCTCCCCGAGCACCGTCGCCATCTCCCGCTGAAGCATGAACTGGGAGAGGTGCTGAACCCGCCCGGACAAGGCACGCGCCTCGTTTTGTTCGGCGGATCCCTCCGGAAAGCGGTCCGGGAGATCCCGGAGAGCGAGCGTGCAGGACGCGCATCCGGTCACGATCCGCCGGTACCCGGAAAGAGCGGAAAGATTCCGTTGTGCGGCTTCCAGTGCCAGGTCCCGGTGTCCGTAGGTTTCGATTGGCGTTCCCGAACAGGTCTGGACGGGCAAGACCAGCCGGTACCCGGAAGCCCGGCTCAAAATCCGGATCATGGCCTCCCCCACCCCGTCATCGAGGGTGTTCGCGGCACACCCGTGGAAATAGGCCAGATCTCCCGTCCTTCCCCCCTCTTCCGTCAGCTCCCGGAACGACTCCCGAAGCGAAATTTTCCGGATCCGGGGAAGAAGGAGGTCCGCCGGAAGACGGGCGCCGGAATAGTGCTTTCCGAAAAAATGGCCGGTCACCCTTTCCAGCACTTTGCGAAGCGAAGGTCTGTCCCAGAGAAACTGCGTCTTTCCCGCCCAGCCCGTCAGGGCGGTCAACCGTCCGGGATCCAGAAGGACCCGGGCGATCGCCCGGGTCAGGGGATCCGCATGAAAGCGGGATCGGGCCTCCAGCACCACGGAGGAGACGTCAACGCCTGCCGGACAGACCGTCCGGCAGGACTTGCAGTTCAGGCAGCTGTCGATCACCTCGCGGGGAGGATTTTCCCGGAAGGCCGGATCGTTCAGAATCTGGTACCATCCCCGTGCCCCCATGGACTCCTGCCGGAGAACGTCGAAACTCGGGCAGACCGTATTGCATTTTCCACAGGTCGCACAGGGCTGGACGACTCTGGCGGTGTCGATGTTTTCGAGGAAGGACACACGGGAGATCTTCACCCCCGGATTCAGGAGACCCGACGGATCGAACAAGGACTTGGTCCGTTCGAACATCCGGTACACTTCCGGACCGTAGACCTCCGGAAGAAACTCGGCGCGGACCCGCCCTTCCCCGTGCTCCCCGCAAGGCACCCCGCCAAAGCGTTCGATCACGGTGTGATGAATGGTCCGGCTGATGTCGAGCATCGCCTGGGCCGAACGGGAGTCGGAAAGATTCAGAAGAGGATTGATGTGAGCGTTTCCATTTCCGATATGTCCATAGATCGCGACGGGGACACGGATCTCCTGAAAAAAGGTCCGGAGCCATCCCAGGAGTTCCGGCAACCGCCGGACGGGAACGGCAACATCGTCGGCGAAATTGATCGGCCGATGGACGCCGTCATAGCGATAAAGTGTCGGAAACAGGGCATGGCGGGCCTTCCAGAGCTCCGCCTGGTCATGAGCCTGACGGGCGACGCGGGGAGGCCGGGGAGCCGGATGCCCCGCGAGCACCGCCATCGCCGCTTCCAGAATGTCTTCCTGGGGCTCGTGATCGAACTCGACCAGCAAAAGAGAATCGGCTTCTTCGGGAATGGAAAATCGCTCCCGTCCCACGAGATCCAGCGTCGTGCGGTCCATCATCTCCATGGCCGACGGCCCCAGTTTCTGGAGGTCCCCTACCGCCGAGCCCAGCGCTTCCAGATCGTAAAAAAACGCGAGGACGGTGCTTTTTCTTCGGGGCAAGGGCCGGACGAGGAGACGGGAGCGCATCACAAGCCCCAGGGTTCCCTCCGCACCCACCACGAGACGGAGCGGATCCAGGACAGGCGGAATGGCCGGGTCTTCGGGATACAGGCGTTGGGCCAGTTCGAACAGGTTGTATCCGGAAGAATTCTTCGAGACGTTCCGCCGGTTCTTCCGGAGAACGGGCGCCCATTCGGGGAGGTGGTCCAGAAGGCGGGAAAAAGCCCGGGGAAGATCCTCCCTCCTCCGGATCGCCTCCGGCGACCCGTCCGCGGGAAAGGGAGCGAGCCGGACAGAGTTTCCTTCCAGCGGGACGAAGTCCACCGCCAGGACGTTGTCCTTGACGGCACCATACTTCAGCGAATGTGCGCCGGCGGCATTCGTTCCGATCATCCCACCGATCTGGCAGGCCAGCCCGGAAGACGGATCGGGGGCAAAGAAGCATCCCCGTTCCATCAGGCGGTCGTTCAGCTCTTTCAGAATGACCCCGGGCCCGACCTCGACGAACCCTTCACCAATTCCGGAAAAATCCATCGCCTTCAGCCGGGAAAGCCCCATCACGATTCCCGGACCGATCGCCCCCCCGCCCAGATTCGTGCCGCCCGAACGAAATGTGAGCGCAAGACCGTTATCTCCGGTGAACCGCAGGATTGCCTCCGCGCTTTCGGCATTTTCCGGAAGGACAACGACCTCCGGATCGACCCGGTAGATTCCCGCGTCGTAGGAAAAGGCCTTCCGGTCTTCCGGGCGCGACAGGACAGCGTTCCGTCCGGCGATGCGGGACAGTTCCTCCAGGACGGAAGGCGTGATCCGGACGGCGCTCACCGTTCGAAGACCTTGCGCCCCCCCTGTCCGAGGGGGGCTGGGTCCCACCCGGAAGGGTCCGAACCCTTTTTCCAGATATAGGCTCCCCGATTTTTCTCGAATCCCCACTGGTCCTTGTCCTGGGGTTGCACCTTGCGCATGGAGTTGACCTGACCGGAGAGGTTGTCCAGGAAATGAACCGCCATCGCTTCCGGGGTCGAAGGAAGAATGGGGGATCCGTAGGCCATTTCTCCGTGATGGGACAGAATGAAGTGCTGGAGCACCCGCAGGTAGATTTCGGGGAATCCTTCGATCCGGCGCGCCACCTGAGCCACTTTTTCGCATCCGAGGTACATGTGCCCCACCAGGCGGCCTTCGTCGGTATAGGAAAAACCGGGCCGGGAAGAAATCTCCCAGCATTTGCCGATGTCATGGAGGAAAAGTCCCAGGAGCAGAAGATCGCGGTTCAGTCCCAGAACCGGGGCGATGCGGTGGCCCATCTCCATGATCTCGAGGGTGTGTTCGAGAAGGCCTCCCAGAGCGGCATGATGGTTTTTCTTCGCTGCCGGCGCCACCGGAAAAGCCTGGCTCACCTCCGGGTCCGCGAGAAGACCGAGTCCGACGGCCCTCAGGTGCGGATCGTCGAGCGACTCGAGATATTCCCGGAGACGCTCCATTCCGGAAGACGCGGAGACCGGCGCCCGGGGAACATACTCCCGGATTTCCTCCGGAGTGGCCTTGAGGGGTTGAATGCGGGAAAGCCGGATCTGATTTTCTCCGTTAAAGACGATCTCCTGCCCTTCCGCATAGACCAGGGTACCGGACTCCACCTGGGACGACACCCGATCGACACCGTCCCAGAGCCGCGCCGGAATCTCCCTCAGTCCCCCCTCCGGAGAATCGCTCCGAAAAACCAGATCCAGAAAAAGGGCCGGGCCGTTTTTCGCATCCTGAACCGACTTTGACTTGACAAAAGCGACACCCTTGACTGTCTTTCCTCCCGAACCCGCCACCATTTTCCTTTTCCTTCCCGTTCCGCCAAGACCGCCGGAATCCCTTGTCACCCCGAAATTCGCCACAGCCGGCGGAGAAGCCGTCCGTACACTCGCTCTTCTCCGGCCTTCGCTTGAAAGACTTTTCCATCGTCCGATATAATTGATATTTAACACCGCATCCGGACCTGGGTCAAAAGCGGACCCGCCGGAGCGAAGCCGTCTTTTTCCCCGGACACAGGGAGGTCCCAGGGACTTCAGGGGCGGACGGGAAGAGGCGTCCGTCTTCCGAAAGCCGTGTCGCAAACACAGACCACAACATCAACAACACAAATATAGTCAGGGTGAGAATGCAGAGCAAACCGTCCCTTCCTGTCCTTCAGCCACATGAAGGGCTCTCCGATTCCTTTCCGGCCCAGGAGCGTGATTCCTGCGCCGTCATCTCCGTCCTCGCCCGAAACGGGATTGCCACCCATGCCACCATCCAGCAGGCCCTGTCGGGACTTCAGATGATGGAACACCGGGCCGGACAGATCCGGGACGAAGGTGACGGATGCGGCATCCAGATGGATATCCCCAGAAACCTCTGGCAACGGTGGCTCGCCCGGGAGGATCGGGACCCTTCCCTGGCGATGGATCCCCGTTTCGTCGTGGCCCATGTTTATACGGCGCACGGTCCCGAAAACGCCTTGAGGGAAAAACTCCGGAAAGAGTTCGAAAAGAACGGCTTCGAAGTTCTGGTCCTCCGGAAAGGTCAGGTCCTCCATCCGACCCCCGCCACGCGGAACTCGGAACCCCTCTTCTGGCAGGTGGGGCTACTGGCCCTCCCCGACCGGGATCCCCGCTCGGCCTCCTTCTGGGCGAAGGTGGCGATGGAGCAGGAGCGGGAGGTCCACGTCGGATCCCTTTCGCCCGACGTGGTGGTGTACAAGGTCAAAGGCACCAGCTACGTGCTCGCGGACACCTTTCTGGACTTCAAGGACCCATTGCTGACTTCGCGCGTGGTTCTGGCGCACAGCCGATATTCGACCAACACCCTGTCGGTGACGGAGCGGGTCCAGCCCTTTTCCGTCCTGGGTCACAACGGGGAAATCAACACCATCGACAAGCTGCGCCGGGAGTCGGCCATGCTGGGAATTCCTCCGGTCAAGGGCGGAAGCGACTCCCAGGACCTGGACCGGACGATCGAAGGCCTGATGGTGCAGTTCGGATTCTCCCTCATGGAAGCCATGGAGATCGTGTTTCCTCCCATCACCCATATCATTTCCTCCCTGGAAGAAGCCAAGAGGCAGATGTACTTCCTCTACCGGCGCTTCCTCGGACCGCTCGCCCAGGGCCCCGCGGCCATCATCGCCCGTTACGGCCAGGAAGTGGTCTTTTCGGTGGACGCGCTCGGACTCCGCCCGATGTGGCTATTTGAAACAGCCGACCAGATCATCGTGTCTTCGGAACGCGGCGTCATCCGTTCCGCTCAGATGACATCCCAGCCGAAACCGTTTTCCCCGGGCGAAAAAGTGGCTTTCGTCCTTGAACAGAACAATATCCGGACCCTGTCCTATCCGGAAATCCAGGACCGCCTCTTCGTGCGTTTCATGGAACGCTTCCATCCGGAAATCCCGGTGTACGAAGCGCCGGAAGACAGCCGGAATCTTTCCGTCGAGGCCTTCCTGGGATCATCCGGACCAGGAGGCGCCTTCGACAACCGGCCGGCAAATTCTCTCTGGAACCCCTTCGGATTTTCCACGGACGACCACGAAATGATCCACTTCTTTGCCCAGACCAGTGTGGAGCCCATAGGGTCCCTCGGGTTCGACGGTCCTCTGGCCATCCTCTCCAAGGAACGCCAGAACATTCCGGACTATTTCAAGGAATCGGTCGCGGTCGTCACCAATCCGGCTATCGACCGGGAGCGGGAAATGGAGCATTTCTCCCCCCGTATCGTCCTGGGGCCTCGCTCCTATTTCGGATCCACCGTCAGGACCCCGCGGGGTCTCGACCTTTCCATGCCGATTCTTGGAGGGGGACACCCGGGGAAGAGCCCTCTCGACCGGGATTCCTATCGTGCCCTGGCCGCCCGGACGGGAGTCCATCTTCTGGAAGATCTCCCTCTCCATTTTCCGCGGGAGCACATCCGGATCCTGTCCTCGACCTTTTCCTCCGGGGAATCCCTGCACGATGCCCTGAAGCGACTGGGGGAAGAAGCCGTGGCCCAGGCCCGGGACGGGGCCGAGATCCTCGTCATCTCCGACGCCCAGGCGCTCAAGGAAGGCCATTACTGGATCGAACCCTCCCTCGCCGTCGCCACCATCGACAGGGCCCTCCGGCGCGCGCCCGTCACCGACGGTACGCCCAACCTCCGGCGCAACCTGTCGATCGTCATCCATTCGGGCGCGATCCGGAACCTTCATGACATCATCTTTACTTTCGCGATCGGGGCGGACGCGATCAATCCCTATCTCCTGATCGAAACGGCTCTCCTGACCATCAAGGGGGAGCCCCTGCCGGAATCCGAACGGGAAAAACGGATAGAGAACGTTTTCGGCGCGATCAAGAAAGGGATCGAAAAAGTCATCTCGACCATGGGCATCCATGAAATGCGCGGGTACGGCCGCCTGTTTTCCTCCATCGGCCTTTCCCTCGAACTGTCCGAACTCATGACCACCCCCAACTTTCTGGGCGGGGAAAAAGTGGGCCTGTCCATCGACCGGCTCGAACAGGAAAGCCGTCTCCGGGCTCCCTACTTCTGGGGACAGAAATCCGACAGGCTCACCAAGATCTATCATCTGTACCCGAAAGTCTGGAAGCTTGCGGGCGATGTGGCCAACCAGAAAGAACCTTACGCCAAATACCAGGATAAACTCACCCAGGTCGAGCACGAGAATCCCATATCTCTTCGGCACCTGCTCGATCTCGTCCCCAAGGGCGTCCCCGTTCCCGTCGAATCCGTCGACCTCCGGGCGGGAGATCACGCCTACCCTTTCATCATCAGCTCGATGTCGTTCGGGTCCCAGGGGGAAGTCGCCTACCGCGCCTATGCCGAAGCCGCCCAGCAGATGAACATCATCTGCCTGAACGGAGAGGGAGGAGAGATCCCGGACCTGCTCGGAAAATACCCGCACACCCGCGGCCAACAGATCGCTTCCGGGCGTTTCGGTGTAAACATCGGCCTTCTCAACTCCTCGAACATCCTGGAGATCAAGATCGGTCAGGGCGCCAAACCGGGCGAAGGGGGACATCTCCCGGGCAAGAAGGTTTCGGAGAAAGTGGCCCGGGCCCGCCGGGCTACTCCGGGAGTCGATCTGATCTCCCCTTCGAACAACCACGACCTCTATTCGATCGAAGACCTGGCGCAGCTGGTCTACGAACTGAAGACCGCCAACCCCAGGGCACGGATCGCCGTCAAGGTTCCGGTCATTCCGGGAATCGGCACGATCGGCATCGGAATCGCCAAGGCCGGCGCGGACATCATCACGGTCAGCGGGTTTGACGGCGGAACGGGCGCCGCCCGCATGCACGCACTCAAGTATGTGGGCCTCCCGGTCGAAATCGGCGTCGCGGAAGTCCACAGGGCGCTTCTGTATGCGGGTCTCCGGGACAATGTCGAAATCTGGGCGGACGGCGGCCTCAAGTCGTCCGTGGACGCCCTCAAGGTCATGTGTCTGGGCGCCAACCGCATCGGATTCGGGACATTGCCGATGGTGGCCATCGGGTGCACCATCTGCCGGGAATGCCAGATGGACACCTGTCATGTGGGTATCGCGACCCAGATCGAAACGGAAGAGCAGGCCAAAAACCATGGTCTCAAGCGTTTCGTTCCGCGCGACTACGAATTTTCCGTCCGGCAGCTGGTGCACTTCTTTACGGGCATGGGCGAAGACATGAGACGACTGGTCGCCGAACTCGGGGTCCAGAACGCCCAGTCCCTCGTCGGCCAGACCGGCACCATGATCCAGCCCCGGCATTTCGACCGGATCGATCTGACCCCCCTGCTCAATCCGTCCAGCTACAACCCGGAACCGGAAGGCTTCTGCGGAATCGGGTTCGACACGGCCGTTCCCCTGACGGAAAAAATTACGGAAGAGGTCGTCCGGGAGCTCCGCAAGCGTCCCTCCTCCGTGTCTGTACGAGTGGACGGCACCTCGTCGATGGACCGGAACATCGGAACGCACCTTTCGGGCGTTCTCTACCGGGAATACCCCGGGCATCCTCCCGTCACCATTTCCATCAATCACGGATCCGTCGCCGGCAACGGCATGGGGTCCTTCCTGAAGGACAACATGACCATCCGGATCACCGGAGGCGCCCAGGACGGCGTCGGGAAAGGCGCGATCAACGGCCGGATCATCGTTCTGAAAGCCCGGAACGCGCAGGGACAATTCGTCGACGGATCCGTCGGAAAATCTCTGGCCTACGGCGCCCAGGGGGGGATCTTTCTCGTTCAGGGAGACGCCGATTCCCGCGCGGGAATCCGGCTTTCCGGGGCCGAAATGGTCCTCGGCGGAAGGATTACGGCCCCCGTCGACGATCGGGTGGGCCATCTGGGGATTCATGCCAATCTGAAGGGCTTTGCCTTCGAATACATGACAAACGGCCGGGCTCTCGTTCTGGGAGATCCCGGACCCTGGATCTGCGCGGGAATGACGGGCGGGGCCGTCTACCTTCTGCTCCAGCCCGAATGGAATTTCGACATCGGCGCCATCAAACGCCGCATCGCCAAAGGGTCTCGCGTGGTCATCACCACGCTGAAACCGGAAGACGCAACCCACATCCGAAGACTCCTGGGCGAGTATGAGGCGGAGATCGCCGAGTCCGGGCAAGCCGACGAAGCCGCCTGGATCCGCTCCCTCATCGAATCCGACCTTTTCTCCCGATTCGTCCGGATCATTCCGGAATCCCAGCAGGTCGAACAGACCATCTCCACCGAATAGAACGGAACAGGCCCGGAGGGCGCCAGTGCGCCGCTTCGGGCCTGTTCTTTATCCGACGGTCCATTTTCGAAAAACTTGCCAGGACTCTTAAGGAAGAGAGGTCGTTTCAGGACAGAAGCGCAGGCAGGACTGTCTTGGGATCAAATTCCAGAATCTCGAACGCAGCGACTTTTGCCCGGGCATAGGGATCGTCCGCGACGATCCGTTCGACCGCTTCCCGGTGCGGCGCCCGGATCCAGAGGATCCCTCCGGTCCGGGGAACCATGGGGCCGGAGGCCACAAGATGTCCTTGCCGGAAGATTTCTCCCAGATAGGACCGGTGTTCCGGAGCGACGCGGTCGACCTCCGGCAAAGGGCGCAAATAACGAATCAGGACGGTAAAAAGAGGAGAGGGAGCCGGCAGCGTCTGACCACCGGACAATGCGTTTTCCGAGCCCACCCTAAACCTCGTACGTCAGAACGGAACGGATTTCCTTTTCGCGGAGCCGGTCTCTTCCCCCAAGCCCCACCAGTTCCGCCACAAAATGGACTCCCGCCAGCTGACCGCCGTCTTTTCGGATGAGCTCCAGAGCCGCCTGGGCCGTACCGCCCGTCGCCAGAAGATCGTCCACCAGAAGAACCCGGTCTCCCGGACGAATGGCACCCTGGTGGATGGCCACCGAATCCTTCCCGTACTCCAGACTGTAGCTGACCTCATGCACCGAACCCGGAAGCTTTCCCTTTTTCCGGATCGGCACGAACCCCGCTTTCAGACGGTCGGCGATCGGCGCGGCCAGAATGAATCCGCGGGCCTCGATGCCGACGACCTTGCGGATCCCGGTGTCCCGGTAGGGCTCGACCATGGCATCAATCAGGGCGTGGAAGGCGGACGGTTCTCCAAAGAGCGGCATCAGATCGTAAAAAAGAATCCCTTTTTTGGGAAAATCGGGAATTTGACGGACCCATTTGTTGAAATCCATGTTGTGCTTCTCCCTCCATCGATGTTTTTTTCGAAATTCGCTTGGGTCTTCCATGTATGCCCGAAGTTTCGCCATGGCCGAGGCCTCGATCTGGCGGACCCTCTCCCGGGTGACACCCAGCATCTGGCCGATGGCTTCGAGCGTCATCCCTTCTTCCGGCCCTTCTCCGGGCAAACCGAACCGCAGATGGATCACCCGGCGTTCCTTGTCTTTCAGGAGGGACAGGCTCTCCCGAAGGCGATCGCCTTCCTCCCTGGACTCGATAGAGGCAATCGGAGAATAGCTGGTCGGATCCACCAGGATATCTTTGAGCGTGCTGTCTTCCCTGTCGCCGATCGGCGTGTCCAGGGAGACCGTGTGTTTCAGAAGGGCCTGAATTTCCTGGAGGTCGCGGACCTTGATGCCGTTCTTTCGGGCGAGGCTCTCATGGTCGGGGTTCTGCCCCTCGGCCACCTGCCGTTCGATGGCGTTGAGATAGGCATTGACCTTTTCCATCATGTGAACAGGAAGCCGGATCATGTGCCCCTGGTTGATGATGCCCCGCTCGATCGACTGGCGAATCCACCAGGATGCATAGGTGCTGAAACGGAAACCCTTGTCCGGATCGAACTTGGCCACGGCTTTCATCAGACCCAGGTTCCCTTCCTCGATCAGATCCTCGAGAAGCAGCCCGCGGCCGATATACCGTTTCGCAATGGAAACGACGAGACGGAGGTTCGACTGGATCATCGTCTGACGGGCAGATTCGTCTCCGTCGCGGACCCGTCTTGCCAGATCCTGCTCTTCCGCAAATGTCAGGAGATGGGATTTCTGAAGTTTCTTGAGGTAGGAACCAAGAGCCGAGAGATGATCGTCTTCAAAAGCCCCTCTGTCCGGAGCCTCTTCCGTCGCGTCTTCCCGGGAAGAGCCTCTTTCCGGATCTTCGGTCTGCCCGTCGGTGGAAAGCCAGGGGGAATCGTTTTCCGGAACGGTGCCATCCATACGTCCAGCCCCCTCAGACAGGAAGACGGCCTCTCCCGCGTCCTCCCGTTGAAGGAAGTTCAGGATCGGCGAATTTCAAAGGACCCTTTGTGGGGAACGCCTGATGTCAGCCTTTTTCGCTCGACACCCGAAACGTCGGAGCCAGGAGGGCCTTTACGAATCCGTCGAACAAGATTTTCCAGCTCCTCTTCGGAACCGGTCGCTTCGAGATAAACCGAACCATCGGGACGGTTTTCGACAAATCCGGAAAGGTGCATCCGTTTGGCGACATGTTGAACGTAAGCCCGGAAGCCGACTCCCTGGACCCGTCCGAAGACACTCACCGATTCCGTCAAAGGGCCGGTGGAACCGGAGGTCATATCCGGGGTCCTCCCGAAATCTGTTCCAGACCCTGATCCTTCCCCGGGAAGGAAGGAGCAGGAACGTGCCCCTGCAGAGCAAAAAAAGGATCTCAAAAAAAGAAAAATGGTCGGGGCGAAAGGATTTGAACCTTCGACCCCACCGTCCCGAACGGTGTGCGCTACCAGGCTGCGCCACGCCCCGAACCTCAACCGGAATGAGCCTTCCTTGCGCAGGAACTTCCGGACGCAAAAAAAGGCACATTCTCTCCTTCTTCTTCCTGAAACCGAAAGAAAAAACGATGACCGGAAAGACTTGGTCAATATAGCCATTCCCGGCCACAAAATCAAGCCCGTCCGGCCTGTCGAACCGGATCAGGCGGGCCCGGTCATCTTCTCCGGGCGCACCCAGGCGTCAAATTCTTCCGCCGTCACAAACCCGAGCCGGATGGCGGATTCCTTGAGGGTCGTGCCGTCGAGGAACGCTTCGTGGGCGACCTTCGCCGCACGGTCGTAGCCGATGTGCGGGGAAAGAGCGGTCACCAGCATCAGTGAATTTTCCAGATGGTCCTTGATTCTCTGGATGTTGGGGCGAATGCCCTCCACCAGAAATCTGCGGAAATTGGTCATGCCATCTGCGAGGATCTCCACCGAATGCAAAAAATTGAAGATGATCATCGGCTTGAAGACGTTCAGCTCGAAGTTCCCCTGGGAAGCGGCAAATCCCACGGCGGCATCGTTGCCCATCACCTGAACGGCAATCATCGTCAGAGCTTCGCACTGGGTCGGATTGACCTTTCCCGGCATAATGGAACTGCCCGGTTCGTTCTCCGGAAGAGACAGCTCTCCCAGACCGCAGCGGGGGCCGGATCCCATCCAGCGAAGGTCGTTGGCGATTTTCATCAGGGAAACGGCCAGGGTCCGGAGAGCGGAGCTCGCCTGCACCAGTTCCTCATGTCCGGCAAGCGCCATGAACTTGTTCGGCGCGCTCACGAACGGGTACCCCGTCAGATTTGCAACTTCACGGGCCGTCCGTTCGGCAAACTCCGGATGGGCGTTCAGACCCGTCCCGACGGCCGTGCCACCGATCGCCAGACGCAGAAGACCCGGCAGAGATCCCCGGATCGTCGATTCTCCGTGGGACAACTGGGCCACATATCCCGAAAACTCCTGACCAAACGTCAACGGGACCGCGTCCATCAGATGAGTCCGCCCGATCTTCACGATTTCCGAAAGCTCAATTCCTTTCTCCCCCAATGCTTCCGTCAGGGCGCGCAAGGCGGGAAGAAGGCGTTCTTCCAGTGCTGTCACCGCCGCGATGTGCATGGCGGTGGGAAACGTGTCGTTGGAAGACTGGGACATGTTCACATGATCGTTGGGGTGAACCGGTTTCTTGGATCCGACCTCCCCTCCCGCTATCTGGATCGCCCTGTTGGAAATGACTTCATTGACGTTCATGTTCGTCTGGGTCCCCGAACCCGTCTGCCACACGAACAAGGGAAATTCCCTGTCGTGCTCGCCGCGGCAGATTTCGTCGGCCGCACGGACGATCAAGCCGGCCTTGTCCTCGGGAAGCTTTCCCAGCTCCCTGTTCACGATGGCGCACGCTTTTTTGAGCAGGGCCATGGCGCGGATCACCTCGACAGGCATCCTGTCCTTGCCAATGGAAAAATGATGGAGAGACCGTTCGGTCTGGGCTCCCCACAGCCGCCCGGCAGGGACGGCGATTTCGCCCATGCTGTCCGATTCCATCCGCACCCTGTCCACACCATCCGCGTTTCGTTCATTCATTCCCGTTTTCTCCTTCGAATCCCGGTCACACCGGCTTTCACCCAGAATCAGTCCTTCGTTGACCGTCCGAACGGACGAAGAACCTCCCAAAGACACAAAAAAGCCCGGCGCAAAGAGGGAAAGCCCCGTTCCTGCGCCGGGCGAACCGAAGAGGCAATCTCAGCTTTTGGACGGACCGGTGTTCCCCAGGATCCTGCGAAGCTCTTCTTCCGGAATCCGTCTCTGGTTGCCTGGAGTACGTATCGTCTTGATCTTCCCGTTCTTGTCCCACGCCCGGATCGTCACGGGAGAAACTCCCAGGATCTGGGCGACTTCCTTCACGGTCAGAAGACGGCTAAAGGTTTGAGCCTTCATCACAAAAATCCTCCTTAACATTCACTTTTCTGAAAAGTTGCATGAACAATATATTGAATTCTATTCTATCATCTGGTGTAAACCGGATCAATTGTCCAATATTTGTCAAAAAAAGAGGATTCAGAAACTTCCTCTATTTTTCGAAAAAAGTTCTTCAATGACCGAAGGCTTCTCGAACGCCTGATGGCCGAGACGGACATAGTCCGAACCCGACCGGGGTCCGAACCCTTCAGCGATCCGGACAAAAACGCCCCGCTCCCGAAAAAACCTGTCCCTCCATTCCGGCGCTTTTCTTCCCCAGTTCGTATGCACGAAAAGATAGGGGGAAAATCCTTCGGCAACCGGCAAACCAACGGAAACAAAGAAGGCGAAAAGGCGGTCCCGGGCTTGCCGGATCCGGTCGAAATTCCAATCTGGAAGAGCGTAATACCGGTCCATCACCCCGCACTCGAGAACGCCGAGAGCCCAGGGCCCCAGAGATTGGCGGATTTTTTGAACCGTCTCCCGCGAGGACGCGAGCCAGCCGGTCCGGATTCCCGGAAGTCCTGTCACTTTCGTCACGCTCCGGACGACCGAAAGGAACGGGTTGTCCGGTGCAATCGACCCGAGCAGGGAATCCCGGTTTTCAAGAAAGTCCTGAAAGGACTCGTCCAGGAGAAGGCCGGCTCCGGCCCGGGCCAGTCTGACAAAAAATTCCTGCGCCTGACGCATGGAAAAAGCCTGTCCGGTCGGATTGACGGGGTTGACCAGGACGACCCAGTCGCCCGCTTGCGGCTCGAAACGCCCGAAGTCGACGCCCCATTCACCGGCGGATTCCGGTCGCCCCCCGGCGAATACCAGTGGAACGCCTCCCGGAACACGCAAAACGGGAATGCCATAAACCCCGGCGGCACGGGGATATTCAGAGAAAATCGGCTCGAAGAGAACAAGCCGACGGGGACGGACGGTTTCCATCCAGCGATAAATGAGGGCCGTGGCTCCCGGACCGGGGACGAGGCAATCGGCCGGAAGTCCCATGCGACGGGCAATCCGGCTGGACAGGGAAGCAGACCAGGGGTCCGGATAGGAAGTCCATCCTTTCCCGATCCCCGCAAGAAGATCCTCCAGTGAGAACGGAGGGCCAAAAGGATTGACGGTCGTACTGGCATCCAGAATATCCTTTTCCCGGGGCGCGTTTTCCGGCAACAGCCCTCCGTGGTCCCAAAAACCGGGGGATTGACCGGGTTCCATCGACTATCCTTCCCCCGACAGCAGCCGGACAGACAGAGCGGCCGCCAGAACGGCGCCGGAAAAAAGGAGCAGTGCCTGGCGAAACCTCCGGAAGAGCCGCAAGGCGTCGGAAAGGTCTTCCGCCAAGAGCGTTTCCCGTCCCGTTCCGATCCAGGGCTTTGGGGTCCATGTCCCTTGATAGGAAGCCCCTCCCCCCAGCCGGATGCCCAGAAGAGCGGCAAAGGCGCTCATCGCGTGCGCACTGTTGGGGCTCGGATGGGACAGGCGGTCTTCCAGCGCTTCTTCGAAGATTCTCCGAAAAGGGAGTCCTCGCCTTCTCGCAGCGGAGAAACCGAAAAAAACGACCAGAAGAAGCAAAGACAATCGGGCGGGCAGGAACGCCAGAAGATCGTCCGCCCGGGCGCTGGCCCATCCCAGTTCCCGATAGGGAGCATGCTTGTATCCCACCTGGGAGTCCAGCGTGCTGACACCCTTGTAGGCCATCAAAAGAGGGAGCCCCCCGAACGCGAAAAAGAACAGGGGGGCAACGAAAGCGTCGTTGGCGTTTTCGGAAAGCGATTCGACGGCGCCTCGAACGATCCCCGAAAGGTCGAGGTTTTCCGTGTCCCGCCCGACGATCTTCGACAGAGCCTGGCGGGCCCGCGGCAGACTTCCGGAGGCAAGCCCCGCATAGACGTCGGATACGTGATCCTCGAGACTCTTCCCGGCCAGGAGCTGATATCCCCAGAGAACCGTCAGGACGGACGCGACATCCCCTCTCCCTTCCCTGTCCAGAAGAACAAGCACCAGAGCGGATCCGCCACCGAACAGAAGAACGATGGCCAAAACCAGCAGGATGCCAAAACACCGGAGAACCCCCGGCCGGGATCCGGCCCGGAGGAAAATCCGTTCGAGCCATCGTCCGGACCGGCCCATGGCGACCACGGGATGAAACCGGTAGAAGCGTCCACCCCAGAACGTATCGCCGGCGAGGGCCAGAAAAAAAAGAAGAGGAAACGGCGGGTTCTCCAACAGGTTCACCGGAGGGTCAAAAGGGGGAAAGCGGCATGAACCCTCTCTCCGAGGTGATCCAGAGCGCTTTCCAACCGGTCCCGGTAGGAGATGGACCCGGAATCTGTCGGGAGGCCCAGGTGCTCGAGAAACTTCCGACGGAAGTCTTCTTCTTCGAAAAGGCCGTGCACCGGCAGGCCCCAGCAGCGTCCATCCTTTGAACACTGCCCTTCCGTTCCCCAGAAAACCCCGGAATCCGGAGAGTACACGTCGAGAACCCCGGAAGAGCCGTGCGGCACGGTTCTGCCATGACGGATTTCATACCCTTCCAGCATTTTTTCCTGACTCGGGAGAAACGGCAACATCCCTTCCCGGAACCGGACCTTGACCCGACGGGCGATCTTCTCCTTTTCGAACCGGACGGAAAAGGGCAGGAGTCCGAGGCCACCGATCCATCCCCGCCCGGACTCGACCCTGTCCGGATCCAGAATGTCTCCGGCCATCATCTGATACCCTCCGCAGATGCCGACCACCCGCCCCCCCTCCAGACAGTGGCGACCGAACCAGTCGTACAGGGGCGAGCGGCGGAACGCCTCCAGATCTCCGACCGTCTGCCGTGTCCCGGGAAGAAAGACGCAGTCGACCTTCCCGACGGGCGGATCGTCCAGCGAAACGAACTCCACGCGAACCCCCGGATCGTCCAGGAACGGGTCGAAGTCCGAACGGTTCGACAGGTGCGGCCACGCGATCACCGCCATCCGCAGGCCTCCGGACTCCAGGTCCTTCCTTTGACGAACGCGAAAAGAGTCTTCGTCCGGGATGGGAAGGTCGCCCAGATGGTCGAGCACACCCAGGACCGGCACCCCGGTCATCGCCTCCAGGGAACGGAATCCCGGATCGAGGAGAGTCCGGTCTCCCCGGAACTTGTTGATCCCCATCCAACGGATCACCTTCCGGTCTTCCGGCGGCAAAAGGCTCCACGTTCCGAACAGGGAGGCGAAGACGCCGCCCTGTTCGATGTCTCCCAGGAGCAGGGCCTCTGCTCCGGCCCATCGGGCCATCCGGGTGTTGACCAGGTCTTCTTCGAAAAGGTTGATTTCCGCTGGCGATCCCGCACCTTCCAGCACCACCACATCGAACGAACGGGCGTATTCATGAAAGATCTCGACCAGCATGGGGGCCAGACGGGTCTTGAGGTCGCGATATTCCCGGATATCGTAGACGCCCAGAGGACGACCCAGAAAAATCACCTGAGATTTGCCTTCTCCCAGAGGTTTCAGGAGGATCGGATTCATCCGGACGTCGGGCTCGAGACCCGCGGCCTGGGCTTGCAGGAACTGGGCCCGGCCGATCTCTCCGCCGTCCCTGGTCACCGCCGCATTGTTCGACATGTTCTGCGCCTTGAACGGGGCCACCGACAATCCCAGCTTTCTGGCATAGCGACACAGTCCCGCAACCACCAGGGATTTTCCCACGCCGGAACCGGTTCCCAGAACCATCAGCCGACGGTGTCCCGACACAACGTCCAATCTCTCTCCCACATCATCTGGATCATCTGGAATAAAAAAGTGAATCGGCGGCTTCGCTCATGTTTGCCTTCGGGGATTGTAACGCGAAGAGGCCTATCCGTCATCCTCTTTGAGAATCCGGGACTCTCTCCTTTGTCGTTCTCCCGGAAGACCGAAAGCATGACGGCTCTCCACGCGAAAGGGGCTCGCACGAGTTTACGAAGATGATAACGGGGGATTCCCTCCGGGAAGCCATCGTTCTGAATCGATCAGCTGACGGAAGACTTTCCGGTGCCGGGATTCAGCCCAGCCTCTTCAGAACCGGTCCGACCGTCAATCCCTGGACCACAATGAAAAACGCCACGACCGCGAATGTCATGGAAACGATCTCGTTCCTGGCAGGAAAACCTTCCGGTCACCTGCGAAAGAATGCATGTCCCTTTGCCTCACTTTCAGGGCTTGAGGTCGAAATCACGTTTTCGGAAAATTTCCGGACTCCCGTCTTTCGTTCCGATGGATCCATCGAAATCTTCGATCGCTTCTTCCGGGGAAATTTTCGCCCCGGAGAATACGTCCGCAAAGATCTTTTCGATCTCCTCCACCGTTTCGGGATGAAGATCCGAGAAGAATTTTTCTTTTTTGGCCTTCGAAAGATGTCCATCGTTCTGAACGAGCAGGTTGATCATGAAATCCAGACTCCCATCGTTTTTCCAGTCGAAGGTCCGATCCAGGCGTTCTCGAACCTTATCTCTCTTGACCAGAAAATCAATCTCTCTCGGCAGATCCTTTTCGACGGATTCCCGGACGGCCGTTTCAAGGAAATTCGACTGGGGAGTCGCATCAAAATACCGGTAATAGATCGGATCGTTTCCTTCGGCGGGAATTGATGGATTTCCTGGATCGAACGATACAAACGCCTTGAGCGGCCGCGAGAACGCCTCAAGGGTCGAAAGATAATCCGACTTTTTCGACAGAATGACGGCAGACACGGGAAGGACAAATCCGTCCGGCGTCAACCCGTTCACAGACAGCATCTGATGGATCAAAAAACGATGGATTCGGCCGTTTCCGTCCATAAATGGGTGAAGGAAGACGAATCCGAAGGACGCCGCCGCCGCTTTAGCCACGACAAAATCCAGCGTTCCCCCTCTCAGGATCCGGTTCGAAAACGCCATCCATCCGCTCATGAGAGAAGGAAGGTCTTCTGGAGAAGGGGGGACAAAATCAACGTATTCGTGATAACCGATGCTCCCGCCGATCCAGTTTTGCTCTTTTCGGATTCCCTTTGCCGAAAACCTGGGCTCAACGATGGCATTTTGGATTTGCGTCAGCCATTCTTCGGTAATCTGATCCACGTTCTGCGAACGGAAGAGAAGACTGACAAATCGGGATACCCTCTCCACAGTCGGCCGCTCTCCTTCGATTTTGAAAGATGACCGGGTTTCTTTTGTGTAAAGGTAGCCGGCGGCCCTTTCGAGAAGTCGGGAATCGACCCGTTTCATCAATTCGTGCAGTTCGGATTTCAAACGTCCTTCCGGCGCTCTTGCCGTTGTTTGATTGAGGCGAATCACCGGGCAAAATTCCGGTGCGCCCAAAAGATTGTTTTCGACATGGAATCGCCGGTTTTTGACAGGTGTTCCCGTCACGTATTTTTCCGGGTCGAGAATCTTGACTGACTGGACAGGGGGGGTGTCGGAAACATGGAGGTTCTTCCCCGTCAGAAACTCGTAAAGGAAGCCTGCCATTCGGGCATATTTTCCCCGCGGCTCCCGTTTGAGCCAAGCGGTAATCTCCTCCTCCCCCGTCTTTCGAAAAAGAAACGCGAGAATTTCAAGGTTGATTCCTTCGTACCGGAAAGCGAATGCCAGTTGGCTTTCCAGCTTGTCCCCCTTATCATACCGGGGATCAAAGATCTGGATTGTCCGGTCCTTTTCCTGCTCTGAGGATCGGGATTTTGCGGAAGTGTCGATCCGGCTGGTGATTCGATGGGGCCTCGCCGGCAGACCGAATGTCCGGATGATTTTTTCGTATCCAACAAAATAACGAGCCATGAGAGACCTCAGGATTGTTTACCAGTAGCCTTCCATTACCGTAAAAACATTGATGCGAACCGCATTTTTATTGCTTTAATAATAGTCCATCCGCACTTTCATTATACCCCATCACAAAATTCCGGTCCGATTTTTAACACCGATTTTTTCCGTACAAACGAAATCTTCAAAAAGGCAATCAAAAGCAGCAGCCCTGCTATTTCTGCACTGAAGGACAAAGCTTTACGGAGCTTTTGGGTAAATGTCAATGAAGTCGTGGACGCGGACTTCTTCGGGACGACCTTGGGATTGCCATTCCCGTCCCGCATTCTTGACGTCTCCGACGAGAGACCCTCGCTTGACCCAGGAGGAGTCTACGCCCGCCATGAATGAACGGAGTCAAAAAATCTGTCGATGAACGAACAGGCATGTCCTGTCAGGATAACTGACGGATGTCCGTCTTTATGACATTTCCATGCGAAAAACTCCCTTCTGTTTCAGAGAACAGGGCCGCATGAAAGGCCTTGAATCTTATGATGGCATAAGGTTTGCTCAACAATGTTTACGGTTTACGCTGAACTTCAATACGGGGGAGGGAGGGGAAAATGAAGTTTCCCGGTCATGTCCTGAATCGGACGATCCTTTTTGCGACTGTGTTATTCGTTTTTTTCTTTAAAGA
>JAKAYA010000063.1 GCA_021826965.1 Nitrospirota bacterium | reverse complement strand
TCTCGGTGATCGGCGCCTGGCCCCATCCTTATGAAGGGCATGTTCCTCCGCTCGAATCCCCCTATTCTGTCGGGAAAAGCGCCTGGCTGGAAGATCAATGTGCTTCGGCCGGCCTTATCGTGAAAAAGGTTGTGCCGGAGCGGATCGTCTTCCGGTTTCCTGACGTGGACGCCGCTTCCCGCGCGCTCGTCGGAACCGGCCGGTTCTCCCTGATTCTCCAGGGGAAGGAAGAACTGGAAGAGGAGCTCCTGGAACGGACCCGGGAAGCCTTTCTCCCACATCGGGATTTTCGCACGGGACGGGTGGAACTCGAAAATCGCTACTCCCTTTTCATCCTGGTGAAACCCAGGGACTGACCCGTCACGAGTTGGACGGGGACGGAGGTGTGAAGAGTTTCACGTCGAAGTTGGCCGTAAAGGGTTCGGCGCATCCTTCCACCTGGGTGGACAGTCCAAAGGATCCTGCCTGGAGGAACGGAAGTCCTCCGAAGCGCAACAGGTTGATGATCTGCCCTTTCTGCAGGCGCAGACGGCCGGTCACTTCTCCGCCGATCAGGCGGCCGGATTCGAGATTCTGGATCCGGGCCGTGAAGGACGCCACGCCGTCCTGATCCGATTCGAATATCTGGACGAAGCAGAGGTAGGGAAGCGTAACCGGAAAGCCGGGGGTATAAATGACCGGTACGACAGGAGTTGGAGGATAGATTCCCACCAAAATCAGCTTGCTCGTGATTTCGATGCGGAAATCATCGCACATCAATGTGGATTTTTCCCGGAGAAAATCGGAAGAGGCCAAGGGATCGTCCTTCCTGGATGGATTTTGAATATCGATCATCGATAGAGATGGTTGGAACGTCTGACCGGCATTGTGCAGAAAAAAACGGTCCGGGGCAATCCGGTCGAAAATCAGGGCGTCAGTAGCCCGACGATCCCTTTGTGAATCAGGCTGACGGCGATGGCCGCCAGCAGCAGGGAAAAAATTTTTCCGATTGCGCTTGAAAGGGTGCTTCCCAGAATCCGGTTCACTTTTTCGGACTGGGACAGGAGAAAATAGATCAAAAGCATGTTGGCGAGGAGAGCGGTGACGACCGCCCACAAAGGCCCGCTTTTGGAAAGCGTCAGGGCGGTCGTCAAGGTCGCCGGTCCGGCGATGACCGGGATTCCCAGGGGAACGACGCCGAGGGATCGCCGGATGAGGGTCCGTCCGGATTTTTCCTCCTCTTCCGGTATTTTTTGGGACTGGAGAAGGTCCGACACGGAAAGCACCAGGAGAAGTATCCCGCCCGCGATGGAAAAGTCCCAGATGGTCAGTCCGAGGTAGTCCAGGATGATCCGGCCTCCCAGCGCGAACGACAGGCTCAGGAGAAATGCGGTGAGGGCCGCCGTCCGGGCGATCGTCTTTTTTTGGGGGGCGGGAAGACCCTGTGTTAGACTGAGGAAAAACGGCAGGATCCCCAGAGGGTCGATTGCCACGAACAACGGCAGAAACGCAAGAAGGAACCGGTGGCTCATTCGGAGCTCCCCATTACATTAAAAGAAAGGACACCCGATGGCGGACAGGGACGAAAAGGAATCCGAATTCATTATATCGGACAGAAGGCCTCGATATGACGTCGACGAGCCGGAGCTGCCCGCCTCTTCTGCGGAGCGGAGCGAAGGGCCGGAAGACGGGAAGCAAAAGACCGGAAACGGGGCCTCTCCTCTCGGCGATACGACGAACCGGGAAGAGAAAACCGCTTCTTCCGACGAAACGGGTCTGGACCAGATCCTCGCGATCCTGTCCGGAATGGTCCTGAACCATCTGGCGTTCGATCCGGATACCCGCCGTCCGGCTCCTTCCTTCAACGTCCGGGAAGCCCGGTTCTTTCTGGGTTTGATGGAAGCCTTCCAGGAGGCCTTCCGGGACAAGCTCCCGGTATCCCTGCTCGACAATCAGCCTGTCGAAGTGGATGAAGCTCCCCGCCTGGGTCACATTCCTGCCATTCTGGGCGGGATGGCCATCAGCGCGCTGGGCGTCGATCCGCGAACGGGGCGCACCGAACGGCCTCCCGATTTCGAGTCGTCGAAGTTTCTGATCGATCTGATGGACACCTTCTTGCGCGAAGGGGAACCGGCGCTCGGACCCGAAGAGAAAGAATATATCAAGGATATGATCTATCAGGCAAAAATGTATTTTGTCAGTTTGAAGGATCGAAAGAGTCAGGGGTGATTGTTGAAGGTCGGTTATCGGGGACAGTCCCTGGTCCTGTTCCTGGTTCTGGGAATCGCTCTCGCGTTCTCCGGATTCTGGGAGATCCGGCACGTTTTCGAAAAATCCCTTCGGACAGATCTCGTCCGGACTGTCCGGGAAGCCTATCAGGGGCAGGTGGAAATCGGGTCTGTCCACCTGAATCTTCTGACCGGAAAAGTGGTCTTTCGCAAAATCCGGTTCCGGTTCCCTCTGGAAAAGACGGGAGAATACAGGACCTTGTTCAATCTCCCCCGGGTGGAGGGCCATCTGAGCCTCCTGTCGCTTTTGACGCGGGTCTATGATTTTCGGGACCTGACATTCTCCGACCCTTCGGTCACCGGAGTGACCGTAAACGGCACGGACAATTTTCGCCGGTTTTTTGAAAAATGGAGAGAGGGTATCCAGCCCCCCAATGGTGGAGGAGCCGTCGTCCGGTCGTTCGGGATCCGGAACGGACGGGTTTCCTGGGGCTACGGGAACCAGCCTCCGGTCTTGGAAATGACGGGACTTTCCGGCCATGTCTCTTCGAATCCTTTGATGAACCGGTTTCAGGTGCGTTTTTCGTCTCCCCGGTTCCAGATCCGCAAAGCTGGCAGTGGGATTGTTCTGGACGCTGTCCGTTTTTCGGGCGTTTTTGAAAAGGGAAGTCTTCGGGATTTCCGTCTGGGATTGTCCATGCGTCCGTCCTGGTTCCGGATCCAGGGCAATGTCACCCAGATCCAGAACGTGCCTTTTCTGGATGTTTTTTTTCACGGGACGGTGGGCCTGGCCGGATTCGAACCGCTTCTGGACGGCAAGAACGGGGATTATTCCGGCGTTCTGATGACGGATGGCTACATCCATGGACCCGCAGCCCGATGGGAGGGAAACCTGAGAGTCAACGGCCGCCGGGTGCGGATCGCGTCCCGACCCTATCGGAGCGTTTTTCTGAAAGCCCGTTTTTCTTCCGGTACACTGGAGGTTCGTCCCTTTTCTGCGGTGCTCGAGAACGGAGGGGACGTGTCGGCGACTCTTGAAGCCGATCTGTCGACGAAGAGCCCGGGGGCCCGTCTTGTGTTGCGGCAAAATCGGTTCCGGTCTCCCCTGCCGGGAGGTGTTCCCCTCGAAATGAGCGTCGGGCGGGAGATTGTCCTGTCCCGGAAAGCCAGCGTTCTTGACGAGTGGATCGAGCTGGCGAACAGGCTGATGGGGGTGCCGGTTTCCTGAAAGGCCTGAAAAGATGGAGAAGAAGAGGCGTGGTCGCTGAAAACACTCCGGAGCTCCGGAAAAAACTTCTCCGCTCCCCCGTTGTCCTGATCAGCGCTTTCCTGGTCATGACTCTTCTGGCGACCTTTCTGGAAATCCGGACCCCGCCCGCCCACTATTCCTCAAAACTGATCTCCCACCTGATCGTCATTTTCCTGTTCAATATCGATTTGATCCTGGCCGTCAGCCTCATTCTTGTCCTGCTCCGGAATATCGTCAAGCTCTACTGGGACCGCCGGACGGGCGTTTTCGGAAGCGGGTTCAAATCCCGCCTGATCGGTGCGTTTTTATTGATGGTGCTCATCCCTTCCGTTCTGCTTTTTATCGTCGCGAGCGGATTTCTGAACAATTCGGTCCAGAGGTGGTTCAGTTTTCCGATCACCGATTCCCTGCACTCCTCCCTGGAGGTGGCCAGGGGGTATTACAATCAGACAAAGGAAAACACGGTCCTGATCGCCCGGGAAATTTCGGATGAAATGTCTGTCCGTCCCGGAATGGTCGGACATCCGGACGCGCTGAAGGATTTCCTGTCTTTAAAGCGAAAGGAATACGATCTGGCGGGTGTCGAATTGTACGTCCTGCACGGGGATAGGGTGTCTGTCGCTGTCCCGGTCCGTATTGCGCAGGTCAACTCCCTGAACGTCCGTCTTCTCGATCTGCCGCGAGACCAGATTACCCGCGCTCTGGAAAAAGGGGGCGACGCCTTTGTCTATTCCACAGGTCTGGGGGATCTGATCCGGGCTGTCGTTCCGGTCGCCTATCCCGGTCCGCGCGGGAAAAGAGCGTTGTCCCGCCAGGGGGCCGTGGTGGTCAACTATTTCGTCCCGGGCCGCTTTCTCGAGAAAATGCGCAATATCACCCATGCCTTCCGGGACTATCAGGCTCTCCGGAAGTTCAAGAACCCGATCCGGGAGTCCTATCTTCTTCTCTTTTTGATGATCACTTTGATCATCATTTTCGGCGCTGTCTGGTTCGGGATTTATCTGGCCCGCAAGATTACCGAACCGATCGGGGCGCTGGAGAAGGCGACGGAAGAGGTTGCAAGGGGAAATCTATCTGTACGTGTTCCGGAGTCCGGTCAGGACGAGTTCGCCTTGCTCATCCGATCCTTCAACCAGATGACAGAGGATCTGGCCCATTCGAATCATACCCTCCAAGAAGCCAATTCCGAGATGGCCCGTCGTCGCGAATATACGGAGACCATTCTCGAGCACATCGGGACCGGGGTGATTTCTCTTGATCGGGAAGGAGTCATTTCAACGGTCAACCGTTCCGCGGAAGATCTTTTGTCTCTTCCGCGCCATTTGGCTCTGGGGAAGACGTTGACGGAAATTCACCATCCGGCTGTTTCGGTTTTTCTGGAACTTCTGGCACGCGGGCAGGAACTTGAAAGTCAGGAAATCGAATCTTCGTTCGCCCTTCCGGAAGGACAGGTCAAGACCTTCCGGATCCGGCTCAACCGGTTGTCCGATCCGGGGGGTGTCCCCGGAGAAGGGGTCGTTATCGTCTTCGACGACATCACGGCCCTTCTGACGGCCCAGAAAGCACAGACATGGAGGGAGGTCGCCCAGCGGGTCGCCCACGAGATCAAGAATCCGCTGACCCCCATCCAACTTTCCGCCCAACGTCTCCAGAAAAAGTTTCTGGAGCGCTCCGACGACTTTCCGCGCGTTTTTCAGGAAGCGATCCAGACGATTGTCGATGAAGTCCAGAGTATGAAACACCTGGTTGATGAATTTTCGTCTTTTGCCCGCATTCCCGGGAGCAATCCCCAGGAACTGGACATCGTTTCCCTGTTGTCGGACATATCCTGGCTGTACCGTTCGGCCCACAAGGACATCGAAATTGCGCTGGACGCCTCCCCGGACATTCCTCCTCTGCTTCTGGACAAAAATGCGATCCGCCGGGTCTTTGTGAACTTGTTCGACAACGCGGTCAACGCGATGACGGAGAAAGGCCGGATCGATCTCTCGGTCCGTTCTTCTCCGGAATCGGTGACCGTCCTTTTCGGCGATTCCGGTCCCGGCATCCCGCCGGAGTACCAGGACCGCATCTTTCTTCCTCATTTTTCCACAAAACATCAGGGTATGGGTCTTGGTCTGGCGATCGTTCACCGTATTCTGGAAGAGCACGGGGCGACGATCTCTTATTCCGCCCATGCTTCGGGCGGGGCCCTGTTCTCATTGGTTTTTCCGGTCCGGAATGTGGAGAAATTCATTCCGGACGCATTTGAGGAGGTACCGTAGATGGCCCGGGAAACCCTTCTGGTGGTCGATGACGAACCGAACATCCTGAAGACGCTTGGAGACATTCTCTCCGACGAGGGGTACAGGGTGGAAACGGCCCGGTCCGCTGGAGAAGGGATCCGGAAAGTGGAAGAAGATGCACCCGAAGTCGTTTTCCTGGACGTCTGGCTGGGGTCCGACGATGGACTCGCCCTCCTGAGCGCCATTCGGGAAAAGTTCCCCCAGACCCAGGTGATTGTCATGAGCGGTCATGGAACGATTGAAACCGCTGTTCGGGCCATCAAGAACGGTGCGTTCGATTATGTGGAAAAACCGTTTTCGATGGACAAGGTCCTGATCACGGTCCAGAACGCCCTTCGCCAGAGGAGTCTGGAAGAGGAGAACCAGTCGTTAAGACGAATGGTGGAAAGAAATTATCAGATCATCGGCGAGTCCCGGGTCATTCGGGAGTTGCTCGGCGCGATCGAACGGGCGGGTCCGACGAACGGATGGGTATTGATTCAGGGAGAAAACGGCACCGGAAAGGAGCTGGTGGCCCGGGAAATCCATCGGCTTTCCCCGCGGAAAGACCGGGCGTTCGTGGACATCAACTGCGCCGCCATTCCCGAAAACCTGATCGAAAGCGAACTTTTCGGGTACGAAAAGGGGGCGTTCACGGGAGCGTTGACCCAGAAAAAAGGCAAGTTCGAAGTGGCTTCCGGGGGGACGCTCTTTCTGGACGAAATCGGGGACATGAGCCTCCCGGTCCAGGCGAAAGTGCTTCGTGTTCTTCAGGAAAAAAAGTTTCAGCGGGTGGGCGGAAACAGGGACGTCACCGTCGATGTCCGGGTGATCGCCGCTTCCAACAAGGATCTGGAAGATCTGATCCGCAAAAGGGAGTTCCGGGACGATCTGTTTTATCGCCTGAACGTCATTCCCATCACGGTTCCGCCTCTTCGCGAGCGACCGGAGGATATTCCTCTTCTCCTTCATCATTTCATCAACGACCTGGTGGAGCACGAAGGTCTGAAACCCAAGCAATTTTCGGAAGAGGCCGCCCGGCTTCTTTGCCAGTACTCCTGGCCGGGTAACGTCCGGGAATTGAGGAATCTCATCGAACGCCTGCTGATCATGGTGGCCGAACCGGTTATCGATCTGGCCGCGATCGAACGGATGCTGGGAAGCCGGATGGTCTCTTCCGGAGCGGAAGAGATATTGTCTCTCCGGGACGCCCGGGAAGGTTTTGAGAGGGAATACATCCAGGATGTCCTGCAGAAATGCGGAGGAAACATGACTCGGGCCTCCGAAGTGCTCCGGGTGGACCGGACTTCCCTTTATCGCAAGCTGAAGACAGGTCCTTCGGAGGAGGCCCATGCCGAAGAGGGGGGCTAGACGGGCTCGAGGAGGGCGAGTCCCCAGGTGATTCCTCCTCCGAAAGTGGCGAGAAGGATCGGTCCGTCGGTCCGGGGGGTGTTTTCCAACGCTTTTGCGAGCGTCAGAAGGGTGCTGGAGGAAGAAGTGTTCCCGAATTCGGTCAGTGTCAGAGGGACTTTTGTTCCGGGTAATCCCAGCTTTCGCGCGACCTGGGCCAGAAGTCGTCCGTTCGCCTGATGAAAAACGGCCAGGGAGAGGTCTAAAACCGAGAACCCTTGCTCCTCGAGGAAAGCGGGAACTTCTCTCGTCAATGTCGAAACGGCTTCCCGGAAAACCCGGGGGCCGTTCATCCGGATCAGGGGTGTTCCATCGCAGGGGTCCGCTTCTTTCCAGATCAGACCGGCCAGATCCCCCCGGCTCCGGATTCGGATGGCCCGCAGGCGAAGGGGACGGTGGCCGGCCAGTTGGTGGGGAGCGTCCGACAACAGGGTCGCGGTTCCCATATCTCCGAAAAGCATGGCGGTTTCGGGCGCGTGGACCGGACACAGTTGAGCGGATTTTTTTTCGGAGCTCACGACGAGAATATTCCGGAAGGCCTTCGAACAGAGAAGCGCCGAACCGGCGGACAAGGCGACCATGGATCCGCTGCAGGATCCTCCGATGTCCATCGACGGGACAGTGCGTTTCCCGAAGATCCGCCCGCCGATGACAGAAGCGGTTGCCGGGAGAGGGATGCCGAGAGACGTCGATGTCAGCATCAGGAAATCGACGGTTTCAG
>JAKAYA010000062.1 GCA_021826965.1 Nitrospirota bacterium | reverse complement strand
GATCTTCTTTTTCAATTTTCAGGGGTCCGAAATGATACGGTTCGCTGGGACGATCATCCCCGAAAGAACTGAACAGTAAAAATAACGGGGATACAGGCTTTCTTCGTAGTTAATTCGCACCTTAATTCGGTCGTAAAATGGCTACAGTAGGCTTTTTCCACTTAATACGTTTAATTCGTAGTTATATGAAATAGATGAAGGAGAAAAAGAAAATTCTGGACCCATCAGAATCCCCAAAAAGGCACGGACCGGCAAAACGGAAGAGCAGCCAAACGCTCTTCCAGCCGGTTCCGCAAAGGCGGTCCCCATCGAAAGAAAGAACACTGCAAAACTTTCACCAGACGATGATTCGTTTTTCTCCTGTCGATTCCCAGGAAGAGCAAGCAAGGGGCGGACGCGACCAACGGGAGCGGTTCCGAACGCAGGTGAGGAACGGTCCGGAGCCCGCCGCCCGAGCGTGTGCTTTCTCAGATGAACATTTGTTCCGGACGGGCTTGGTCAGGTAATTTGTTTCGAGGGGTAGCAAAGGAAGTTTTTGGGTAACTTTGGGGGTAACATTAAAAATTTATTTCTATTAAAACATTTATGGTAACCGATATGTGGTGATTGTTCGATTGACGCCGCCCCACCATTTGATGATTCTGTACCATCCGAGAAAGTCCAGTAAGTGAATCAAGCCCGCGTAAAACCGGGCTTTTTTCATGTCTTCTTGTCCCAAATGCCACTTACGAACACGGTGATACAAAATGCGAATGCCAAGAACAAACTGTTCAAGCCGAGAGAATCCAGTAAGTGAATCAAGCCCTTTCTTGAGGCCCGTTCGACCCCCAGATCTTCTGGAGAGAAGGACGAGACGAAATTTTCCTGGATGTCCTTTATCCAGATCTCCGCGGCAGCGTTTTTCCTCGCTGTTCGGGGAGAAGTCCCTTCCTGGGGAGGGCCAGGAGAGGCATAGACCCGTTCTTTCGTGATTTCTTCTTCGGAGAACGCGATGATAACGGACTCCGGCTCGCAGACTGTCCCACCCCTTTTTTGGCGGGAAAACCGGAGACGGGTGATCTCTTTCAGGGCTTTCTCCAGGATCTTTTATTCCAATCGTGATCTGCTGGAAGTGATACAACCTTCACCGAATCAAAAACAGCATCAAATGCTCATTTGAGGAAAGTTGCTTGATCTCTTCCACTCTACTGCTTTATTTTATTATCTCCGCTTAAAATAAAATAACAGCAAATCGAATTTTAGGTTCGAGGAAGATTAGGATGAAGCGAGCGCTCCAAGGCAAGTACGTGGCTATCTCGACGGTGGGAGAGAAGGCTCAGGCTTTCATTCCTGCACCGCTGCCGCCACGTCCTCCTATTGAATGGACGTCGGATCTCCGCAGCAAGTTCGATCAGGCGCTGCTGGCGCTCGGGAGGCTGGATAGTGTATCGACCTTGCTTCCCGGTACCTCGCTGTTCCTTTACATGTATGTCCGCAAGGAAGCGTTGCTCTCTTCCATGATCGAAGGGACCCGGTCATCCTTGTCGGATCTGCTTTTGTTCGAACTGGACCAGGAACCCGGTGTTCCGCTGGATGACGTGAGGGAAGTCGTCAACTATGTGGCCGCCCTCGACCACGGTCTGCACATGCTGGAGAAAGGATTGCCGCTGTCGATGCGGTTGATCCGGGAGATTCATGGTGTACTGCTTGCCAAGGGCCGGGGAAGCCACCAGACGCCGGGGGAGTTCCGGCGCAGCCAGAACTGGATCGGCGGCACTCGGCCGGGCAACGCGGCCTTCGTTCCTCCTCCGGCGGATGCGGTGATGGAGTCCATGAGCAAGCTTGAGCTCTTTTTCCACGACCAGCCGGAGGCGACTCCGGTTTTGCTCAAAGCGGCGCTGGCCCATGTGCAGTTCGAGACGATCCATCCTTTTCTGGACGGTAACGGACGCCTGGGGCGTCTTTTGATCACGCTGCTGTTGTGCGAGCAAAAAGTGTTGCGGGAGCCGATGCTCTACCTCAGCCTTTACTTCAAGACGCACCGGCAATATTACTATGAGTTGCTCAACAGAGTTCGACTGACTGGCGATTGGGAATCCTGGCTCGACTTTTTCGCTGAAGCGGTTATCGTTACCGCCACCCAGGCGGTGGAGACGGCCCAGCAGCTTCTTCAACTGTCGAAGCAGGATCAGGACAAGATCAGAGGTCTGGGACGGGCAGAGGCATCCGCTCTGCGGGTCCAACAAGCAATGATGGAGCACCCCATCGCCAACTCGGGTTCGCTGGTCGAAAAAACCGGTATCTCTCCGGCTACGGTCAACAAGGCACTCGGCCATCTGGAGCGGCTCGGCATCGTCAGGGAGTTGACCACCCGAAGGCGCAACCGCCTTTTCAGCTATGCGAGCTATATCGAGATCATGAGTCGCGGCACGGAATTGCCGGCCAGGTAGTCCGGTTTGACTCTGTGAATGAATTTCATCCTTTTCGTCAGGATATTGGAACCCGGAGTACCGGAAACTTGGCTGCGGGGCAACAGATCCGGTTGGCAGAGGGATTCAGCCTTAAAATGTCCGATCCTCGCCAACGGAATCGGACGCATTTTCCGGCAAGGAATCGATAACCGGCATCACCAGGAGATTGTGATCCCGATGTCGGAGAAGGGCATGCTGATGAGTCCAAAATTGATGGCGAAAAGCCGGGTTGAAAATTTACGGTTACGGAGAATTTTTCCGAAATACATATCCCTATAGACAGGTTTGTCGGGTACCGGACCGGCTAAGGAAGCGACTTCGAAAGAAAAGCAGACCTCTAAATGCGTTGAATAAGGAATCGAAGAGGAGATCTCGCGGTATGTCCCGACATTCTGTCCCCGGATATGACGATCAGGCGGAAAAGCTTGCGGAGCGCTACGAATCTCTCGATTTTTTGGAAGTTCATGGTTGGCTTCTTCCCTTTCTCCCGGAAGTCAGAGGGTCCGCGCTGGACGTGGGGGCCGGATCGGGACGGGATGCCCAAGGCTTGCTGGACATGGGGTTCGATGTGGTGGCGGTAGAACCGTCCTCTGGAATGAGGAAGGAAGGCATGCGACGCCATCCCGATTCCGGAATCCTCTGGGTCGATGACGCTCTTCCCGGTCTTGACCAGCTTGTTCGCCAAGGTCTTTCGTTTGATTTTGTGCTTTCGAGCGCGGTCTGGATGCATGTTTCTCCGGAGGACCGACCCAGGGCCTTCCGGAAACTTTTGTCCTTGCTGAAGCCGGGAGCAGTCCTTGCCATGACCCTCAGACAAGGACCTCCAGACCATACCCGTCCCATGTATGATTCTTCTCTCCCGGAACTTGAAAAATTGGCCAGAATCCATGGGATTTCCGTTCTCCATGCCAGCGTCGAACCGGATCGGCTCGGGCGCTCCGAAGTGACCTGGATTCATGTGGCGATGAGGGTTCCCGACGATGAAACGGGTGCTTTGCCTCTTTTACGTCATGCGATCCTGAAATCGGACAAAAGCTCGACCTACAAGCTGGGCCTGCTCCGATCCGTTGCCAGGATCGCGGATTGTTCTCAAGGGATGGGCAGAATCCGGAACGATGAAGCGATATCTGTTCCCTTGGGGCTTGTCGGGCTGTTCTGGATCCGTCTTTACAAACCCCTTTTGTCTGCCGGGCTTCCCCAAACACCCAATAACAGAGGGACCCAGGGGCTCGGATTTGTCCGGGATGCATGGCATCGTCTGAACCTGTCTCCATTCGACTTCAGACCCGGCATGCGCTTTTCGGGGAACGAAGCCCTCGCACTTCATCGATCGATTCAGGACGCTGTCGACACCATCGTCAAAATGCCCGCCAATTATATGACCTTTCCCGGAACGAAAGACCCTCTTTTCAAGGTCCGGAAAGGAAGGGCCAAAGCGGTTTCGGCAGCTCTTCTGCTTGAAGAGCCTTACCTGCGCAGTTTCGGGGAGATGCTGGTTCCCCTTCATCTTTGGAACGCGTTGGCCCGATATGACGCCTGGATCGAGCCTGCTCTCCAAAGCGAATGGATGCGACTCATGCAAGGCTACCTTGATCGCATGGGAATCGAAAGGAACCCCCGGGACATGCTTGAAGCCATGAAATGGTCCGAGCCCCGGAGGGACGTGTCAACGGTCAAGGACATTGCCCAGCGCTTTCTGGAGCACAATCCGCTGTTTTGTGTCTGGAGCGGTAAAAAGCTGACACGTGAAACCATCGATATCGATCACTGTTTTCCCTGGGCGGCATGGCCGTGTGATGACCTCTGGAATCTCTTCCCGACAAACGTGAGGGTCAATCGGAACAAAAGCGACAAGCTTCCGTCCTCCAAGGCGATTTTTGACGCCGGGGACAGGATCATGGAGTGGTGGCGTTCGGCCTTTTCCACAAGTGAAAGCGCCCCGATCCGCAAAAGATTTTATATCGAAGCCCAAGGGACATTGGTCCTGGATCCGGACCGGATCCAGGTCTCCGAAGACGTGGGGTTTCCGCTTGAGCGGATCTTCGATGCCCTTTCGTTCAAGAGGCTTTCGCTGAAAACGGATCAGGGGATCGAAGAATGGGACGGCCCCCATTGAGGAAGGGCGAATTCGCGCTGCGAAGGCCGGATCTTTTTTCGGGTTCCGGGAGACAGGAGAGTCTTCTCCGGATGGTCCGGTCGAATTCGCGTGTGGACGAATCCAGGAAGACAATCCGGGATCGTCTGTCCGATAAGGAAGCGTTCTGATGGAACCCGTCGTCCAGCAGGATCGAACAGGTTGTGCAATCGCCAGCGTGGCGGCGATCCTGGGAAAATCCTACGATGAAGTGAAGTCCGTCGCCCGATCGATCGGGCTTTTCCCTGAAGACAAAGCCTTGTGGACACAGACATCGCCCGTCCGGAAGCTTTTGGCCCAGGCTGGAGCGCAAGCCGGTCCGGACGAACTTCCTTTCACATCCTGGGAGGATCTTCCCGACCTGGCCTTGCTGTCCATCAAATGGAAGATTCAGGGAGAAAGTCCCGCGTGGCACTGGGTCGTGTTCGTCCGAAACGGGACGAGCGCTTGTGTCCTCGACCCGAAGAAAGGGCTTCGGACAAACACCCGGAGAGATTTCGGAAGGATGCGTCCCAAATGGTATATTCCGGTGACTGTCGGAAGCTCCGGTCGAAAGGAGAAGACAATCCCCCCGGAATCCTTTCTTCCGAAAGACTGAAACGCGTTCCTTTGTGACTTGTTATGCCCCGGATCCGTATTTTCTATTCCGCCATCTCTCCCGCATCGCCCGATTCTGTCCGGAAGGACTGAGGATTTTTCTTCCACAAAGTGACGAGTGCCACGCCGCACAGAACGACAAGCGTGCCTATGCCTTCCAGGAGCGTGATCCGTTCTCCCAGAAAGACCATAGCCATGAAAAGGGTTGCGACGGGACCGAGAAACGAGGTGACGGCTGCCTGACTGGCACCGATCAGGGAGATTCCCACCGACATGAAGAATGTCGGCAGGACCGTGGAAAACAGTCCCATCAGGAGGATGGCGAAAAAGGCTCTGGAGTCGACCTGTCCGAAATGAAGGGAGCCCGCCACGAGCGCTTGCAGAAATATGGCGCCGGTCGCAATGGACATGACGACAGACGTGAGCCAGAGAGGGTCTGTCCGGCGGAGGAGTCCGTCCATGCCGACAAGATAGAGTGCGTAAAACAGGGCGCTTCCCAGAACCAGAGCGATCCCGGCAAGACTGACCTCCCCGGTCGTCCGGGATCCGGCCGTCACGAGGGCGATGCCCGCGTACGCCAGACCGGAAGCCACGATTTCCCGGCCTCCGATGGGTTTTCGATGAAACCAGGCGGAGAGGAAAACAACAAAGGTGGGGTACAGGAAAAGGATCAGCCGCTCCATCCCGGCGCTGATGCGGGCCAGTCCCTCGAAGTCGAGGACGGCGGAAATATCGAATCCCAGAAGACCCATGAGAACGATCGTCCGAAAGTCCCGGCTGCTCAGTCGGGGTCGGGAATCCGGATTCTTTCGTCCGAACCAGTGGATGCCAAACAAATAGACCGGCAGGACAAAAAGCATTCGGAGGGTCAGAACCGTAGACGGGTCCACGCCTTCCTGATAGGCGATCTTGGCGAGGATCCCCTTGGCGGCGAATCCGACTGCGGACACGGTCACCAATAGAAACCCCCACTGGGAACGTGTGAACCAGGCCCGTTTCACGAGGATTTTCGGGAAGAGAAAAATCTTCCGACAGCCGACAGGATTGTTTGCAGGACTGCTTCTGCCGAGTCTTCTCCCAGACCCGCCGCCGAAAACCGGGTCCCGTCCTTTCCCCTCACCCGGACAAAACAGATCGCCTGGGCACGCGTTCCGGAGGACAGGGCCTGCTCGGTGAACTGTTCGATCTCGAGCGGACCGGACCCATGTTGGGACAGGGCCTGCATCAGGGCCTCCACAATGCCGTGACCCTCCCCTTCGAGCCGGATGTTTCCTCCTGTCCCGACGGTGGCCATCAGCCGGACGTTTTCGTCGGAACTCTCGACCATATAGCGATGGATCGTCCATTCCGGAAGAGGGTTCAGGTAATGCATCCGGAAGAGTTCCAGGAGCTTGCGGGAAGAGATTTCTCCGCCGGTTCTTTCCGATTCGCCCTGGACCAGTCCGGCGATCTCGGGTAAAAACCAGGCGGGAAGGAAGATGCCGTGATCCCGTTCGAAAACGTGCGCCAGTCCGCTTTTTCCCGACTGGCTGTTGATCCGGACGACCTCGTCGTATCGTCGACCGAGGTCGGAAGGGTCGACCGGAAGATACGGGACGGACCAAGAACCTCCCTTTTCCCGGTAAAACGTCATTCCTTTTCGGATCGCGTCCTGATGACTCCCCGAAAACGCTGTATAGACCAGTTCACCGAACCAGGGATGTCTGGGAGAAACGGGCAATCCTGTGCATTCCGTATAAACGGCGGAAATCTCCCCGGAAAAGGAAAGATCCAGCCGGGGATCCACGCCCTCGGCATACAGATTCATGGCCATGGTCAGGATGTCCATGTTTCCGGTGCGCTCCCCGTTCCCGAACAGCGTTCCCTCGACCCGGTCCGCTCCGGCCATGACGGCCAGTTCGGCGGCGGCGACGGCCGATCCCCGGTCGTTGTGCGTATGGACGCTGACCGTCACGTGTTCTCTTCCGGGAAGGTGGTCGAGGAACCACTCGACCTGGTCGGCAAATACGTTCGGGCTTGACATCTCCACGGTCGCCGGAAGGTTGAAGATGACCTTCTGGCCCTTTTCCGGTTTCCAGATTTCGCGCACGGCAGAACAGATTTCGACGGCGAACTCCGGTTCCGTATCGCTGAAGCTTTCGGGAGAGTATTCGAACGTCCATCGTGTATCCGGAAACCGGGCGGCAGCATCCCGGACTTGTCTGGCGCCGTTTTCGGCGATCTTCCGGACACCGTCCTTGTCGAGACGGAAAACCTGCTCCCTCTGAACGGGATTTACGGAGTTGTAGATGTGCACAATAGCCTGGCGGACGCCCTGAAGCGCGTCGAAAGTTCTGGAAATCTGGTCGTCCCGGATTTGTGTCAAAACCTGGATCGTCACATCGTCCGGAATGTAATTCTTTTCGATGAGATGCCGGACGAAATCATATTCTGTTCTGGATGCCGAGGGAAATCCCACTTCGATTTCCTTGAACCCCATCCGGACGAGCAGAAGGAACAGGCGAAGTTTCGCCTGTTCGTCCATCGGAGAGACGAGAGCCTGGTTCCCGTCCCGCAAATCGACGCTGGACCAGAGGGGCGCTGCAACGATACGTCTGTCGGGCCAACAACGGTCTTTTTTCCGGAAGAGGGAGCGACGGGCATATCGGCGATGATCGTAGGGAGCCATACCGGAGGGGTCCCTTTCTTTTTTGAGTCGATTTCGGGTGGTTGACCATCTCATGGCCAAGTCTTTATTATAAGAAATTATAAACGAAAGAATGCGAAATATGTGTGTTAATTAACCCATTTTTTTCGAATAACGTGCATTA
>JAKAYA010000061.1 GCA_021826965.1 Nitrospirota bacterium | reverse complement strand
CCGGTTTTTCCGGTTCCGACCCTGGATCGGGATGCGGGGAGAACCCTTCTCTCTCAAAAAGGAAGGGTTCCTCTTTTGACCCCTCTTGCGGGGACCGGTTTAAAAATCAATTTCGGTTTTTGGGGGAACCGGAAGATCCATCCGACGGTCGATTCCAGGTAAAAATTGGAAGTCGGAAATCCTGTTCGGGAGGCTCCCATCTGTCGTCTTCCGGAAGAGATCGAAACAGTTTTTGCTTGTCCCAGAAGCGGAGGATCTCGAAAGCTCTCTCAACAACTTCTTCTGGAACCCCCGCCAGGCGCGCCACATCCACACCGTAGGACCGGCTGGAATGCCCGGGCGAGATCCGGTGGTGAAAGATGATTTTACGATCCCGGACGGCCACGGACACATGAAGATTCCGAACCCGGCGACGCTTTCCCGCCAGTTGGTGAAGTTCGTGGTAGTGGGTCGCAAACAACGTCCGGCAACGGATCCGGTCATGGATGAATTCGGAAATCGACCATGCCAATGCCATTCCATCGAACGTGGATGTTCCTCTTCCGACCTCGTCGAGCAGAACAAGGCTTCTGGAGGACGCTTCATTCAGAATCCGGGACATCTCGCTCATCTCCACCATAAAAGTGGACTCCCCTTCCAGAATGTGGTCGCTGGCCCCGACACGGGTGAGAATCCGGTCGGCAAGCGGAACCTGTGCCATGTCCGCCGGAACCGGTGCTCCAGCTTGCGCCATGATCTGGATCAAGGCAATCATCCGCATATATGTCGATTTGCCCGCCATATTGGGTCCGGTCAGAATAACGAGTTCGCCCTCCGCGAGATCAACATCGTTCGGAACGAAACGCGCGGGAGGAAGACGTCTCTCCAGAACAGGATGGCGGCCTCCCCGGATCTGGAATGGCCCTTCGCTCAAAATCTCAGGCAGACAATATCCGAAGGTCTTTCCTGCCAGATGGAAGGATTGAAGGACGTCGACCGATCCAATGAAACGCGCCAGCGTCTGGAGACTTTCGGCCCGATCGAGAATCCGCAAACGCAAGGCGTCCAGAAGTTCTCCTTCCCGGAGAAGTACCGCCTGTCGAGCGCGGTTGACGCGTTCTTCGAAGGTGATCAGTTCCGGAATGGTGAATCGCTCCACGTTCGTCAGGATCTGTTTCCGGAAGTAGTCGGCCGGAACCTTTTTGACCTGTCCCTTGGAGATCTCAATAAAATACCCTGACACCTGATTGTACCGGACCCGGAGGTTTTCGATTCCCGTCCGCTCTCTTTCCCGATTTTCAAGAGCGAGGAGCTCCTGGTCTCCGTCCTGTTCCATCCCCCGCAGACGCTGCAACTCCGCATCGTAGGTCCCGGCGATGACCGGACCTTCCCCGATCACCATCGCGGGATCCTCGACGAGAGCCTCCTTCAGAAGCTCCCGGAGGTCGAGCAAATCCGGAAGAAGGCCTTCCGGAAGGACCTCCGGAAGAAGGCTCTTCCATTCCTGCCGTACTGCGATTTCCAGCGACCATTCCAGACTGTCGCGGATCCCGGCAATATCGCGAGGCACTCGCCCCTTCAGGCCTACCCGTCCCAGCATCCGCTCCAGATCCCCCACCTTTTTCAGAAGAGAAACAGTTTCGTCGTGAAATCGCGGATGGTCGGCAAAATACCTCTGAACAGAATGACGAACGGCAATCTTTTTTCCGGTGGCGTCGGGAGAAAGGAGCCAGCGACGCAAGGTTCTGGATCCCATAGGCGTCCGCGCGCGGTCCAGAACCTCAAAAAGACTTCCAGGCTTCTTTTTTTCCTCTCCGGAAGGGAACAGATCGAGATGACGGAGAGTTGCACGGTCCAGGACAAGATCGCCGGCGACATTCTCCAGCACAACTCCCGTAAGATGCGGAAGGAGGGATTTCTGGTGCCAGGCCACATAACCGACGAGCATGGCCAAGGCCCGGATGGTCCGTGCTTCGAGTTCGGGCATGCGGAAGGATACGGGCAGAAAATCCCGCCATCCATCACTCCTTTCCCGGGCAACCGGAGTCACATGATAATGTTCGAAGAGGGATGCGAGAGACGGATCCTCGACCAGGATTTCTTCCGGATTCTTCCGGCTGACCCAGTCCAGCAGAGGATCTGGTCCTTCAGGATTTTCAGGCTCGAAAACGGTCAGCGTACCATCGGTCAGGTCGAGACATGCCCCTGCCCATCGTTCCCCATCGAAGGCGACAGCGAGACCGTTTTTCATGCTTCCCCCCGACAAAGCCGGGTCTTCGATCAGGGTCGCACGCGTGACAACCCGTACAATCTGCCGTGAAAAAAGTCCTTCCGTCTCTCCCGGCTGGGCGATCTGTTCGGCGATCGCAACCGAAAACCCTTCATATACCAGCCGCGGGAGATAAAGGTCCAGTGAACGAGCCGGAATCCCGCACATTGGCAAAGGATTCGGACGGTTCCGGTCCCGAGTGGTCAGCGTCAGACCCAGAACGCGGGAGACCGTCTCGGCCTGCTCTCCGAACAATTCATAAAAATCTCCCAGACGAAACAGAAGAAGCGACGAACCGACTTCGGCGAGAAGATTCTGGTATTGACGAAACAGGGGTGTGTCCGGAAATTCCTCCGTTACCGCTGAGCGGACAGGTTCATCCATGCGGATCGGAGTCCGTCGGGGGAATCGGGCTCTGCCTCATTTTTCCGAGACGGGCGCGCGTTTTCCGGAGCAGGTCGGACAGGAAGGCCAGAACAATCCCTGTCAGGATCGAAAGGATGACGACAATACCGACAGGCAGGGGCGGTGTCCCGATCCAGAAAGGAACGCGCAAAACAACCGTCTGCTGGTCGTTTTCCAACAAGAAGAGAAGACCTGCCGCCACCACGGCAATCCAGAATACGGCTCTCATCGTCCTTCCGTCCTTTGGCCAAAGGAACGTCCCATCCATCCCATGACCGTCTGAAGGTCCGCCCAGACTTCTTTTTTCGCGGAGGGGTTGCGCAGCAGGTAAGCCGGATGATAGGTGGGCATAATCCGGATCCGGGGGAACTCCCCAATTTCAAAACTCTTTCCGCGAATCCGGGTGATCCCTTCTGTCTGTTTCAGAACGACCTGAGCTGCCGTCTGACCGAGAAGAATCATGTATCGGGGATTCAGAAGGCGAATCTGCGCTTCCAGAAATGGAAAACAGGCGGCCCTTTCCTCGGGAGATGGAACCCGGTTCCCCGGAGGGCGGCATTTGACCGTATTGGCGATATAGACCTCCTCGCGGGAAAGGCCCATGGCCTGAATCATTTTTGTCAAAAGCTCCCCGGCTCGGCCGACAAAGGGTCTTCCGGTCCTGTCTTCGTCCGCACCAGGCCCCTCTCCCACAAACATCAGGCCCGATTTCCCGCTTCCTTCACCGAAAACGACATTGGTTCGCGTTTCACAGAGGGAACAGGCCCGACAGGACTGGGACTTTCGTTCAAGTGCGGCTAGGTCTCCCGGAATTCCGGCCGAAATGGGTTCCCGTGAAAGAGGGAACTGTTCGGTCCCCGACAAAGAAGACTCGCCGGAACGAAGAAATCCCAAAGAAGGAACATACCGTCCAAGATATCTCAAATAGACAGAAAGTTCCGCAGAAGAGGACTCCATTTTCACTGTCTCCGTTCGGGAAGGGTTCACAAGATCCGGTTTTTCCAGCGTTCCGGAAACGAAAAGGCCACTATGCAAGCGGTTCATAAAGGACCAGGTCTTCTCCGGACAGAGGAGGAGGCATCCCCGCAAGGGTCTCCCGGCAATCCGGCAAAAGCGTCGCCAGTTCATGAGCCAGCAATCCGGCGCGGATCCCTTTCCTCCAGGCAACTTCGCCTGCGAGTCCGTGGATGTAGGCTCCCGTCAAGGTTGCATCGAACGCATCCAAACCTTGTCCCAGAAAACTCGCGATGATCCCTGTCAGGACATCTCCCATGCCGGCCGTCGCCATGTTCGGTGCCCCCGTCGGATTGACGGCACACCTTCCGTCCGGGGCGGCGATTACGGTCCTCCAACCTTTCAGAAGAACGACCGCTCCCGTTACACGAGCGGTTTCAAGAGCGACTGAACGCGCTTCGCCAAGGATCTCCGGAACGGTTCTCCCCAGAAGACGCGCCATCTCTCCGGGGTGCGGCGTCAAGATGAGAGGACATTCGTTTTTTCTCGTGAGATCATGAGAGTTTCTTTGAAAAACGTCGAAGATCCCTGCATCGGCAACGACCGGACCGTCAAATTCATCCAAAACTTCCCGGACAAACGTCATCGGGACCATGGAAGGGTCCCAACCAGGCCCCATGGCCAGAACATCGGATCGTCCGAAGAGAGCCTCCTTGGGGGAATGGCCGGATGAAACCATGATTTCAGGATTCCGGGGAAGAATTTCTGCGCCACCCTCCGCCCAGAACAGGGTCGCCAGTCCCGATCCCGCACGCAAGGCCCCCAGAGAAACCAGTTCTGCCGATCCCCGTTTACCGGATCCTCCACCCCACACCCCGACATGGCCGGTCGTTCCCTTGTGAAAATAAGGTTCTCTCGCCGGCAATAATCGACTGGCCTCGTAGGGTTCCAGGAGGATTCCCGATCTCTCGGGGGATTTCTCCGGAAGACCAATCGGGGCCACAATCACTTTTCCGGCGAATCGATGCCCCGGATCCAGAAAAAGCCCCCATTTCGGAAACCCCAGCGTTACGGTCAAGCGGGCATTCACAGCCAGTGGAGAAACAGCACCCGTCGCTCCGTGAACCCCCGAAGGGATGTCGACAGAAACCACCGTTTTTCCCAGAGAATTGATCCGTCCCAAAGCATCCGTCAGGTCCGGAGGCAGGTTCCCGGACAAGCCCGTCCCGAAGAAACCGTCGATCAGAATGTCCGCGTGATTGATCCGGTGCCAGGCAGCCGGAGTCCCCAATAAATCGGATCGTACACCCAGAGCTTCGAGACGGCGCAATTCCCTCCGGACCGAGTTCCCGCTACGGTCTGGCGGAACGAGGAGAACCACATGCAAGCGATATTCCTTCCCTGCCAGATCCCGAAGCGCAACAAGAGCGTCACCGCCGTTGTTCCCTTTTCCGGCAAGAGCAACGATCTTTTTCCCTTCGGGAAAGAAACGGCGGATATTCCGGGCAACAGCCATGCCTGCCCGCTCCATCAGGATCTCTTCTGATAGTCCGAGCAGCTCAAAAGCCTGCCTTTCCGCTTCCTGCATCTGGTCCGGGGAAAGAATATTCAAGTCAAATCTCCGGTAAGAACGACAAAAGCGACGGCAGTGTCTCCGTCATGGGTGACAGAAACCCAGAACTCACCACCTCCCCTGGATTCGGTCAGCGTCCGGACTTTCCCCTCCGAGCGGACAAAAGGCATACCGTTCGGCAAAGTCAGAGTTTCGATGTCCGTCCAGCGGGCCCCTCCTCTCAAACCGGTACCCAGAGCTTTCAGAACCGATTCTTTGACCGCGAAGCGACCTGCGTAGTATTGCGGCCTCCCTCCGGACTCATGAACCTCGTTCCGGGTGAACACCTTTTTCAGGAACCGTTCTCCAAAGCGCCGGATCAGGCATTCGACTCGTTCGATCGAAACGATGTCCGTTCCAACTCCACGGATGGAACCTGCATTCAGACTTTGTTTCATGAAAGAGGAGCCTCACGACGGGCAAGCGGCGTTTCCTGACGGATCCTGTCCAGGACCTCGATGACAGCCTTTTCAAGGCCGACAAAAAGGCTGCGCGCAATGATACTGTGACCGATATTGACTTCCATCAGATTCTCGATAGCCAGCACCGGAACAAGGTTGTCGCGATCCAGTCCATGGCCGGCGGCAAGCCGAACCGGACTTCCGGATACTCTGTCTGCAGCTCTGAAAAGACGCTCCAGCTCCCTTTCGCGTATCAAAGGATCTCTCGCATTCGCATATTCACCCGTGTGCAGCTCAACCTGATCAACTCCCAAATCCATCGCCCTCTCCATATCCAGTGGATCGGGTGCGAGAAAAAGGGAAAGTCGAATCCCGCATTCCTGGCACTTTTTTCGAAATTCTTCAATTCTCCGGCACATATCCGGCCCCAGAACAAGACCTCCCTCCGTGGTCCTTTCTTCCCGTCTTTCCGGAACCAGGGTAACCAGTGCGGGCTGAACTTCAAGAGCAATGATCGTCATTTCGTCCGTCATTGCCATTTCCAGATTCACGGGGAGACCCTTCCAGGATCGGAACAGGAACAAATCCGGATCCCGGATATGACGCCGGTCTTCCCGGAGGTGGCAGACCAATTGGGACGCACCGGCTTTTTTAACAAGAACTGCTGCAGACAAGGGGTCCGGATCAAATCCTTCACGAGTGTTGCGAAGAGTTGCCACATGGTCGATGTTGACCCCCAGTTCCGGAAATATCTGTCTCATTTTCCGGAAAGTGGCCCCAGGACAGAAACGGCCTGTTCTTCTCCCCAATTCAGTTCATGGACAAGGTGCAGTATGTCTTCCGCAGTGACTTGATCGATCCACTGTTCGATTTCCGGTACAGCGATTTCGCGGCCCCAGTTCAACAAATCCCTTCCCATCTTGCTCATTCTTCCTCCGGCCGACTCGAGTCCCAGAAGAAGAGAAGATTTCAACTGGTTCTTGGAACGCGTCAGCTCTCCAGCCGTAAGCGGAACAGTCTCCAGTCGCCGAAGCTCGTCCACCAGAACGGTGGTAAGCTCTTCCCGGCGGGAAGGCCGCGTGGATGCGGCGATCCGGACAATTCCTCCATCGGAAAAGGAGAGCGGGCTTGAAAAGACGGAGTATGCCAATCCTCTTTTTTCCCGGACCTCCTGGAAGAGACGGGAGCTCATTCCACCGCCCAGGTGCGTCGACAGAACGCGAAGGGCCGTCTGAAGAGGATGCGGCTGCGGTAATCCTCTCAGGCCGATACAAAGGTGGACCTGTTCGTAATCGTCTTCCTCTTCCATCCGCGAAAATGCGGGAACGGGAGACGTTATCGAAAGGGAGGGCACTATATGCGTGGATATATTGTGAAAACTCTTTTCGAGCGCATCGATCAACTCGTTCCAGTGGACATTTCCCGCAATCGTCACAAACATGTTTCCCGGATGATAATGTTCCTCAAAATACCTTCGAACAGACGATTGCGAGAATTGGCCGATCGATTGTTCCGTGCCAAGAATCGGGGCCCCGAAAGGATGGTCCCCAAAATAGACTCGAAACAGATTTTCCATGACCCGGTCTTCCGGATCGTCTTTGGATTCGGCCAGTTCTTCCAGAACAACGGCACGTTCCCTTTCCAGCTCCACCGGATCGAAGACCGAACTGGTCAGCAGATCCCCCAACAGATCCCCGGCGTGCACGGCATTCTCTGTGAGAACGGTCGCATAGAAAGATGTGACTTCCTGGCTGGTGAAGGCATTCATTTCGCCTCCGAGAAAATCCATTTCGTTGGCGATTTCTTCGGCATTCCTCGTCGTGGTCCCCTTGAAACACATATGTTCCAGGAAATGGGTCATTCCACCTTCGCCGTTTTTTTCAAAACGGCTTCCTGCCCTGACCCATATACCTATGGAAGCAGCACGACTGTCTGGCATCGGGTCCCAGTAAATACGCATGCCATTGGAAAGAGTATGTTCTTTATAAGACATTTTCCTCACATCCCTGAATTTAAAACAGTTAATACTCTCCTTCGTCTCAACCCGAATGAATATATCACGAAGGTTATCCCGGAAAAAAACGCAACAGCCGTGTCACATGAGAGGGTTTTATTAAGCTAAACTTCCAGCCCAGAAATTGCTTAAGTGTTTTCGGAAAAAAGAGAAAGTTGTTTTTTTTCTTAAAAATGTAGGCAGAATATTACAATAATTTACTTGACACAGCAATATCTATGTGTTATTTTTGTGCTATGAATAAGAGTCGATCTCCCGTCCATCTCGTTCGCATCAAAAAGACCCACGGGCAGAAGGTCTACACCTCCGTCCTCCTGCGCCACAGCATCCGGGAAGGGAAGAAAGTCCGTTCGGAGACTCTG
>JAKAYA010000024.1 GCA_021826965.1 Nitrospirota bacterium | reverse complement strand
CGGGCGGAAACCCCTGACTCTCTGCAGATTCTTTGTTGTTGCGGAGCAACTCGTGAAAAGACGAACGAAAGGATGCGGAATGGAATCCCCTTTTCCGAAATGGATCGCCGGAATTGCGCTCGCTGGCGTGCTCTTCTGCCCATTCAAGCCGACCGTCTGCAAACGGCTGAGGACGGTCCGGGCGTGGGGGGTCCTGACCGTCACAGTCCTCCTGGCCATTATCGGAGATCCGTTCCGGTTCAAAAACGGACGGCACTTTTCCCCCTGTCTCGGCCTGGTGCCGCGACAGAGGGAATCCCAAAACGCGGAGACACCGACTTGCGGACGCTTCTGATCCATAGAGGCCGGGCCGCGGCCTGACAGACCGAAAAACGATCGAAGAGAGTTGTAAGCGTCAACCTGTCAACGAAAGGATCTCGTAGCGAGACCTTCCACCACCAGAATGCGCAGAGGGGAAAAACCCACGATGACGGACCGGTCGAACCGGCACTCTCAGAACCTGGCTAACCCAAAGGCTCTTGAAGCCGCAAAGTTGATAAGGAGAGAGTGTGCGAATGTTTCATCAAGGCCCGGAAGCCAAAGATGCTTCCAATACGAGGCCGGATATATGTACGCAGCGACCTACCTTCTGACGGGGATCACCCTCTTGCAACCGGAGGAGGGACCATATATGCGCTGAGAATCCAAAGATCGATCCTTTTGTCGAATATTCGCTCGGTTCATCTCGTACCTTTGACAGATGTATATTTCTGCAACATACTTTAACGAATGAACATGCACTCTCTTCTTAAAAAATGTACCGGCTTCGAGTGGGACATGCACAATGCCGGAAAAATTTGGCAAAAGCACGGTGTCTCTCCGACGGAATGCGAGCAGATTTATTTCAACCGGCCGCTGGTGTTTGCCGATGACCTCAAACATTCCGAAGAAGAAAACCGTTTCTATGCGCTCGGGAAAACGGATGGCAGAAGGCTGTTATTCGTTGTCTTTACCGTTCGCCAGGACAAAATACGCGTGATTTCGGCAAGAGACATGAACCGAAAAGAACGAAAGGCCTACTATGAATCCGACGAATAAAAAGATTCCCAAATTCAAGAACGAAGACGAGGAAAGGCAATTCTGGGAAACCCATGATTCCAGCGCATTCATCGACTGGAAAAAGGGGAAACGGCTCGTTCTTCCTGACATCCAACCTTCGCTGAAAACCATATCCTTGCGGCTCCCGGAAGCAATGCTGGAAGAACTCAAGCTCCTTGCGCACAAAAGGGATGTCCCCTACCAGTCTCTCCTCAAGATCTTTCTGTCAGAGAAAATAAACGAGGAACTGAAATCCTTGTGAGCCACGATTTATAATGGGTGGCTAAATCCGCCAGGTGAATCACACCATTTCCAAACAACGTGTTTTGAAGGCCAAACGCACCCGTTCCGGAATCGCCGTCGAAGACCTCAAGGATATCCGGGACGGGGCTAAGGCCCGCAAAAGCCAACGAAAAAGGTTGCACAACGGGTCCTTCGATCAACTCCGCTCCTTTCTGTCCGTCTGTCCGACAAGTCCCGGAGGGAAGGCGTCGAACTCTTTGTCATCGATCCCAAGAACACGTCCCGGACGTGTCCGGAATGCGGATATGTGGACAAAAAGAACCGGAAGTCCCAAGATCGATTCTCCTTTATCGCCTGCGGCTATTCCGCCCTCGCGGATGATGCCGCCGCCCGAAACATCGCAAAGGTCGCTGTAAACCGGCCTGAGTTTTCATTATTATTCCCCGCTATCCCCAATATCATTCCCATACATCTCCCCCATGAGCAGCAGGAAAGGGTTCCACGTCGCTCCCCTCCCAAGGACAACCTCTTTACGAAACAGTCATCGGACCATTGCAATCCCTCTTCCGATTTCCCCTGAATCCGGCATTTGCGGAGACAGTCGGTATCGACTGTCTCCTTAACCACTTCTTGAGAATGCCTTCATCTGCCTTCGTCATCATACACAGGATTCAAACCCCATCAACATCAATATCACTCGCACTTTATTTATGCGTACACACATTTTCTCAGAAGGAGAAACGGATGTTCGTGCACTCTCGCCGGGTCGCCTGGACGCTGATGGCCAGCGCGACCCTCTCCCTTGTCACCCAGACCGGCTGGGCGGCCGACACGACCCCCGGAACTGCGGGCGCGTCCTCCCAACCGGCCTCGCAACCCCAACAGGCTCCGGCAGTCCTCTATGGAACCGTCCGCTCGCAAAAAGACCAGAAACCGCTGGCGAACGTCCCCGTTCTTCTCCAGAACCAGGACACGAAAAGAACGGTCCAGAAAACCAGCGACTCCCAGGGCGCCTTCATTTTTTCCGACCTGCCCGCCGGGGACTACCTCATCCAGGTGGGAGGCGGCAATTTCTCCCTCCAGCACAAGGAAGGTCTCCTGAAGCCCGGAACGGTCGGACAGCTCGACTTCGCCGTGAACCCGCTGTCGACCGGCTCCTCCGAACTTCTCGGGAGGACTTATGAAGGACACGGCGATCACAAGATTCCCGTCCCGGCCCGACTGGCCATCAAGAACAACAAGACGGGCGAGATCTACAGCGTGAACTCCGACAACCAGGGCACCTTCGACCTCAAGAACATCCCGGCGGGCGATTATGTCGTCCAGGCCGTCAAGAGGGGATATGTCCCCTATGTCGCCCAGGTGGCGGTCAACGGAAAAGTGCAATCGGACATCCGCCTGCACATCAACCATCTGGCCCAGGCCAACATCAACGCGAACGAGAACAAGACGATCAAGGATACGACCGGCGCCATCACCGTGGTCGACCACAAAACCTTTGAAACCTGGCAGACGACCGGCATCGGCTTCGCCCTGTCGAACCAGCCCGGCATCAACTACTACTCTCGCTCCGGCGCCAACGGCGTGACCGGCGGCATGAACTACTTCACCTGCCGCGGATACAGCAGCGGAGGTTCGAACACCGCACCCTCCGGCGGATCCAACATCGAGTTCGAGGTCGAAGGCGTGCCGTTCAACCAGAACCAGGACGGCGGCATGGTCTACGACCTGAACCTCTTTAACATGGACATCGCATCCGTGGACATCCAGCGCGGCGTGACCACCTCGGCGAACCTCTACAACTATGCCTCCGGGTGTAACGTCAACATCCACCTGATGCAGCCGACCCAGGACGCCTACTCCCAGCTCACCTACGGCATGGGTTCCTACGGTCAGTACTACTCCTCGTTCATCTCCAACACCGGCATCAATGACAAAACCGGCGTCGGCGCCTACAACGATCTGTCGGTCATCAACCAGCAGGGCTTTCAGGAATTCACCGGTCTACAGGAATACCAGGACTACGCGAACGTCTCCAAGTACCTGGAAAACGGCAAGGTCAGCCTGATGTTCACCGGGGCCTACAAAAACTACGACCGGGGATCCTCGACATCGCTCCAGAACTTCAACCAGTTCGGACCCACCTACAACGGACTTCCGAACGGGGAAAACACCTCCTTTCCCTCCGGTCAGAACGTCCCGGACTCCCCCTTTTACAAGCAGTGGACGTCCCAGCGGTACATGATCACGCTCCAGGGCGAAGACCAGCTGAACAGCACCGTTTCCGTCAAGAACAACGCCTTCGCTCTCCTGATCCCTTATGGCGTGATCGCGGTCCCCACGGGCATTCTGGGATCTCCGGTCGCCGGGGCTTCCGGGACGGCCTTCCAGAACATCTCGCCATCTTACGGCGGGACCTGTAACGGGGGAACTGCGGCCCAGTGCGCGAACCCCTTCAACTTCACCTACATCGAAGGTCAGGGCTTCAAGGTGGGCGACATCGCCGAGACCGCCATCCAGACCTTCAAGGGCAACAAGGTCCACCTGGGGATGCGTCTGTCCTACAACAACACCCTCTACGGCAACCAGCCGATCGGAACGCCGAACATCACCGGAAACGCCGGCGGGTCCAACATGCTGACCACCATCGGCGCCTACCTCGAAGACCACTACCGCCCGGACGACGACTGGCTGATCAACGCCGGCTTCCGCGTCATGGCCGTCAACGAACAGTATTCGAACTCCCTCATGTCGGGCGCCCAGACCGCCACAAACGCCGCCAATGGGGGCAATGCCGTCTACCAGGCCAACGCGGGCGAAGCCTACGTGATTCCGCTTCCGCACGTGGGGGTCAACTGGTATCCGTCGAAACACTGGAAAGTGTACGCCAACGCAGGTCAGTCCTATTCCGCGCCCAGCTTGCAGTTCTTCGAGCTGTCTCCCGGACAGGCTCCCCTGACCGTCAAGCCGGAAATCGTGAACGATGTCGAGATCGGTGCCCGCTACACGACCGACAAGGGCTTCCTGGCCTTCGATTTCTATAACGACTACATCAACAACATGTTCACCTCATCGATTGTGTCCCTGCCTGGCGGTGTGACGAACGTCCTGCCCACCTCGGCCGGCCTTGCCGAAATGCGGGGATTCGAGGCCCAGTTCCAGCGCGATCTCCCGGATGGCTTCAGCCTCGACGGAAGCTTTTCGGCCGTCGATGCGTACTTCGTCAGCGCCCAGTACGGTCTCGGAACCAGCAGTGTCTTCAGCAACTCCGGAGATCCCTTACCCTTCGTTCCGAACATGCTGGGGAACCTCGACCTGAACTATGCCAAGGGCAACTGGCATTTCACCGTCAACGAACGCTACACCGGCATGATGAACGTCATCGACACCGGTGGAGGTGTCAACGGAAACGCCAATATCCAGACGAATTCCCCGGGATACTGGACGACCAACATTCTTCTGGCGTATGACCTTCCGAAGACGAGCTTCTACAAGAAAGCGCAGCTTTTCTTCAACGCCTTCAACCTGTTGAATACCGATTATTACATGCCCGCGTTCCTCACTCATGGGGCCAACAGTGCCGAAACCCTCTTCGTCTACCCCGGCGAACCGATCAATGTCTTCGGAGGGGTTTCCATGACCTTCTGAGAACGATTTCCCCATGCTTCGGTCAGGGAGAGACATTTGTCTCTCCCTTTTTTTCCGTTCCTCCTGTTTTCTTCCGTTCATCCCGTCTTCACCTCGTTTTAACAATGGCATGAAAGAATTCTCTCCGTATTGGAAAAACGCCTGAAAACCCGCACAACAAACTGGAGAACCCGACAATGAACTTGCTGGAGTATTTGCTAAGGGGCGGACCGATCATGTATCTCCTGCTCCCGATGTCGGCGATCGCGCTCGCCGTGATTACCGAACGGCTGGTGTACATCCGCCGAGAGAAGACCGGAACCTTCCGGATCTTGACGATCCTCCGGAAAGGCGCCCTGGGAGAGCAGGGAATCGGTGATGTCCGGAAACTTCTGGAAGACTCGAACAAAAAGCACCTGATCGTCGGAAAGATCCTTTCCCTGTTTCTGGACCGGAAGATCTCCGAAGGCGACATCGAACACCTGGTCGAAGCGGAAGCCCTGCTGGAAGAGAAAAAACTGAAAGAATGGATGTGGATTCTCGACACGACCATCACGATGGCCCCCCTTCTGGGACTCCTCGGAACGATCATGGGCATCATCTCGTCCTTTCACGTCATGTCGATCTCCGGTCTCGGAAAACCCGCCCAGATCACAGGCGGCGTGGCCGAAGCCCTGATCGCCACGGCGACGGGTCTCGTGATCGCCATCCTTTCCCTGGGCTTCTACAACATGCTGAACACCCAGATCCGGGACATCCGGAACGGTATCGAATCCTCCGCCCGTCTCCTCTTCCATCTGCAGGAGCACCTGTCCCGGCCGGATGCGGCCAAATCCGTTTCCGGATCGGCTCCCCAGGCCGGCTTTCCGGCCCACGGACAGCCGGAGCTGAACCTGAGATAAGACACAAAGACACAAACGGAGAACATGCATGAAACTGTTTTCGGACCACGGCGAAGAAGAACGGGCAAGGATCGAACTGATCCCGATGATCGACATCATGTTCTTTCTTCTGGTCGTCTTCATTTTCATCTCGATTTCCCTGATCAAGCTGAACGGGGTCAGCCTGAACCTGCCGAAGGCCTCGTCGATGCCGATCCAGAAGAAGCCCCAGATCCTGAACATCTCGATCGACAAGAGCGGGAAGCTCTATGTCGACAAGACGCCGGTGAACCGGGAAGGGCTGCAGGACATCCTGGAGAAGATCGTCGCCCAGGGCCTCCAGACCAAGGAACAGATCATCGTCAGCGGAGACAAGGAATCCCGGCTCCAGCGCCTGGTCGACGTGATGGACCTCTGTAACCGTATGGGTTTTTCCAACCTTTCCATCCGGACGGACGACAAGCCATGAAAGCGCTCGCGTTCGAACATCCGGGGACACGGTTCACTACGCTTGCCCTTCTCGCGCTGCTGCTGGAAGCCGGCGTCCTTCTTCTCGTTCACGTGCATCCTGAAGCGGTCTGGACGCCCCCCCGGCACAAGACGATCCGGATCGCGCTCCTTCACCCCCCGGTCCCTCCCAAGAAACCCGTTCCGAAGCCGGCCAAGCCCAAACCGCACCGCGTGGTCAAGCGGGTCACGAAACCCGTTCCTCCCAAGGCCGCCGTCCTGCCCAAAGCCACCGCCGAGTCCCGAAATCTTCTGACGGCGTCGGCCGGAAACACCGTTTCTCTGGGATGGGGGGCCGCCCCGCCGCAAAAGGGAAAGCCGTCGGACTACATCCCGCCGCGCCTTGTCACGAAGGTGGACACTTCAAGGCTTTATACCCCGAAAATGCGCGACACGGAAGAGGAAGGGGACGTCGTGATCCTGGTCTGGATCGGACCCGATGGAAAACTCCAGCGATACAAAATGCTGGTCCCTTCGGTTTACGAGGATATCAATACGGTGACCCGGAATCTCCTGAAGACCCTTCGCTTCGATCCGGCGACCTACAAGGGGGAACCCGTCAAGGGACAGTTTCAGCTGAACTTCCGGTTCCGGATCCGGAATTCCTAGGAGCGACCGATGATATGTCGGATGTCGCATCGCGCCCGGCCATGGTGGGGTGTGGTCATACTCCTCTTGCTCTTCGTCTTCTCCGCCCCTTCCCATGCCGAAGGGAAAAAGAAAAAAAAGAACGACAACTACGGGGTTCTCAACATCCTGCCGGGTCCCGGCGACGTGCCGGGCATTCTTCCGGTGCTTCGACATCTCGGACTCGAGGTCATCCGTATCGAGATCGATCACCCGTTCCCGCAGGATCCGATCACAGTCAAGGTCCGGCTGCACGTTCCGCCCCCTCCGGACTGCCCCGGAGGGGAGGACCCGAACCGGCACGCCTTCGTGAACGCCGTCTGGCAATCCACTCCCGACAATTCGTTTCTCCCCATGAACGTGTGGGCCCGCAAGATTTCCTCCGGCCGGAACGGCGTGTTCCGATCCGAAGCCTGCTCTGACTGACTCCTGTTCCAATCCTTGCTCACCGGACCCAGCCTTTTTGGGGGGAACACCCGACTGGTTTTCCCGGGAATCCGCTCTTCGTGTTTTCGTTCTTTTTTACCGGCAAAAAAGACCTCTGTGGTTCTGAACCGAAAATTTACATGACGCTTACCGGAAATTGATCTTCCGTTCACCGTCTGGAAACGACAATGGCCTTAGAGACAGCAGGCATCCGGGTTTCCATGTCCGGCCCCCCTGCTCCTCCCGGACTCGAAGAACCGGAAAAAGCTTCTCTTCACCCTCAATAGAATAAAAGTGTTCCGAAGCAAATCCCGACGGAACATTTTCATTCCATTGGGACAACCCGTCGGAATGAACCATGGCTTTCAACACTGTCCGGATTGTTTTCGAAAACAACACATGTTTCCCCCGGTCATCCCGGCATTCCGGCCCGCGAGAATCCTCATGACCGCTCGCGTTCCCGGACACCCCCTCGTCCTGATCGTGGACGACGACCCGGAAATCCTGACGCACCTGAAGAAACTGCTCGAACGGGAAAAATACCAGGTCGTCACGGCCAGTGACGGCGAAGAAGGTCTCTGGGCCTACCGGAAAATGTCCCCGACAGGAAGGCCCTTGCTGGCCGTCGTGGACATGACGCTTCCCTTCGGGGCCGGATCCGAAATCTGCCGCGTCATCCGCGCCGATCCGTCGAATCAAAAAACACCCATTCTGGCCATTTCGGACCCGGGCGCCGGTGAACTCAAAGTCCGGACCCTGAGCGATGGCATGGTGGACGATTTTCTCGAAAAACCCTTCAATTCCCGGGAACTCCTTGTCCGGATCGGCGTTCTTTTCCGGCGGTATGACCGGGAGGAGTTCCGGGGTCTTCGTTTCGTCTTCGGCCCCCTGACCTACGACTCCGACCGGATGGAGATTCGTCTTTCGGGCAAGGAGATCTTGCTGACCCCGATCGAATATCGCATCATCCATTATCTGATCCTTCACCAGGGATTTCTGATCCGCAAGGAAGACATGTCCGCCGCCCTGTGGGGCCCGGACTCCCAAGTCGAGGAAGACAATCTGAAAGTGCATATCTGTTCCATCCGGAAAAAACTCAGGGATCCCGCCAGCTCTCCCCGTTTCATCGAAACCGTCCGGGGGTTCGGATACCGGTTCCGGAAACACTGGCAACTCGAGGGATCCCCGGAGACAGAGACTTCTTGAACCGCTTCGGACACATCGGGGTCGTCCTTACCGTCGTTGGTGCGATGTTCGGGACCCTCCCGGCAAACGGCCCCCTGGCCATGGCCGCATCCAAAGGAGAATGGGAAATTGTCGCATCCGTCCCGCTTCCCGGAAAACCCGCGCGTTTCGATTACCAGAGTCTGGACACGCGCACCGGGCTTCTCTACATCGCCGGACTGGGGCGAAACCGGCTCGTCGTCGTCGACACCCGGAACAGGCGGGTCCGGGCCGACCTCCCCGGCTTCCCGCATGCCCACGGGGTGCTCGCCGTTCCCCGACGTCACCGGGTCTACGTCACGACCGCCCCCGAAGGACACAGTCGAAACGGCCATCTCCCCACCTCACCCGAAGGACTCAGGCCAATCGGCCATCTCGCCGTCGTCGACTCGGATACGTTCCGGACGGTCGCGATCCTTCCGACCGGAGTCCATCCGGACGGACTCGACTTCGACCCGGCGACCGGACGGCTCTTCGTTTCGAACGAATGGGGCGAAAGTCTGACGGTGATCGAACCTCGTCCCGATCGTCCGGAAGAAACCATTCCCCTCGGCGGTGAGGTCGGAAACACGCGCCGGGATCCGGGAACGGGCAAAATCCTTTCCCTCGTCCAGAGCAAGGACGCGCTGGTCGTGATCGACCCTTTTTCGCTCCGGGTCGTTCGACGGATTCCCCTTCCCTGCCGTTGGCCCCACAGTCTCTGGATCATCGCGCGTCCCCATCGGGCCTTCGTGACCTGCGAAAAGGACGCGCGACTTCTGTCCGTCAACCTCGACAACGGACGCGTTTCTTCCCCGCTCTCGACAGGAGAGAGTCCGGACGTAATGTCCTGGGATCCGAAAGGCAAAAGGCTTTTCGTGGCGTCCGAATCCGGCGTGGTCTCCGTTTACCAGGAGAAAAGAGGGACATTGTCGGAGATTTCCCGGCGATTTCTGGGGAAACAGGCCCACACGATCCTGTTCGATCCCCGAAGCCGTCTTCTTTATCTGCCGCTCGAGAACGTTGGCGGAAAGCCGATCCTTCGCATTCTCCGGTGGCGGGAATGAGAAAGATCCTCCTTTTTCCGGACAGGACGCCTTCCGCCGTCCCCTTCCGGACCGGTCATACCGGGATCTTCTCCAAGAGTTCGTCCGGTCCCCCATCCGTTTCCCAAAGTGCCCGGACGAGCCCGGACGAACGCCATCCGGCGTTTCCGAGAGCCTCCCGGAGAAGCGCCCGGCCGGCATAAATCGTCAGCTGTCTTCTGGCGCGCGTCACGGCCGTATACAGCAGGGAACGGGTCAAAACCGGATTGGATTCCTGGCCGAGAAGCACGGTCACGCGGTCGAACTCGGATCCCTGGCTCTTGTGGACGGTCAGGGCGAACGCCGCTTCCCAGGCCGGCAACAAGGCGGGAGAGAAGGCGCGGAAGGCCTCGCCGGACCCGGGGAAATACGCCCGGACGAATCTTTTCCCTTCTGTTTCCAAAAGTCCCAGGTCACCGTTCATCAACCCCGTTTCCGGGGAATTTTCCGTCACGATCACCGGCAGGAACCTCCGGAAAAATCCGGACCGGTTCTCGAAGTGTCTCCACAGAAGCCGGTTCACCGTCCGGGTTCCCAGCGGACCTTCCCGAATCGCTCCCAAAAGGGCAAATGCCCCCAGGCCCCGCCAGGCCTCCTCCACCGACCGGCTCCCCACCACGGGGAGCCAGGATTCGATGAGACTCTTTCCCATTTCCCGGATGGATCCTGTCCGGGGTTCGACCCAGACGATGGGGGCCCCCTCTCCGCCTCCGGCGGACAGGACTTCCAGAACCGTCCGGACGTCTCCCTGACGGATGCCTTCCGCCAGTTTGCCAAAGTCTTCCCAACGGTCCTGACGGAAATTTTTGGTCAGCACATGAAACGCGGAGGACACGCCGGGCTCAAGATGCATTCGCGCCTCCAGCGCTTGTGCCAGATCGCCGAACACCGATCCCGGACCGACGCTCGACAGCTGGTTTCTGTCCCCGACGAGAACGACCGCCGTTTCCGGTGCGATCGATCGGAAGAGGCGGGCCATCAGGGACAGGTCCACCATGGAACATTCGTCGACCAGGACAAGATCGTGCGAAAGCATCTGTCCGGAACCCCGGGAAAATCCCTGCCGGGTCATCCCCAGAAGCCGGTGCAACGTCAGAACTTCGATATCCGGCAGGGACAGGGCCTCGCTAAAACGCCGGGCCGCCTTTCCGGTCGGCGCGGCGACCACCGCGTGGGCCCCCGGACGGAGGATTCTCAGGACTTCGAGAATCTGCGCGCTCGTCCGGGTCTTTCCCGTTCCCGGCCCTCCGGTCAGCAAAAAGAAAGGCCGGAACAGGGCGCCTTCGAGCAGTTTTTCGCGCATCTCCTCTCCTCCGGCGTGCTTCCGGAGGAGAGCCCGTTCCCGGTCGTCCGGACCCGCGCATTCCGCCGACAGGCGATTCCGGACGGACCGGGCGAGAAAGGCCTCTTCCCGATAGAGGGCATAAAAATACAGGGATCGGGCTTCATAAAGAAACGGAGCGCAAACGCCGCCGGGCCGGGTCACCAGGGGACAAGACCGGAGAATATCCTCCCAGCGCGCGGGATCCGGAATCCGGTCACGCCAGGAGAGCATCCAGGGGTGGTCGAAAACCTCGTCCAGATCCACCAGAACATGCCCTTCCCGCCGCGCCCGCGAGAGGATCCCGACCAGAAGGAGCACAAGGAAGGTTTCTTCTTCCGGAACGTCCGATGCCAGGGAACGGAACGTCCGTTCCAGAAGTCCCCGGTCGACATCCGCCATGCGTCCGGCATCGGATTCCCGATCGCACCAGGAGAAAAAATCGGCTGGCAACCGCGTCATCCCTCCTCCTCTTCCGGAGGCCGCCAGAGGACGGTCCCCGAACCGTCTCCCTTCCCCATGCCCCGCAAAAAGAGGAAGAGGAATCCCCCGAATGTCGCCGTGGACCCGCCCAACGCCAGATGGTACCGGCAAGCCCCGGAATAGATGCGGGCCTGAAGATCGTAACGGTTCTCGCGAAGAACCCGCTCCAGGGATTCCGGAGCGTAAGGCTCCGATTCTCCCGTCAGAAGATTCGTCTTGTAGTCCACAAGATAGACGGTGCTTCCCACCCAGACGACGACATCGATCACGCCCCGGAGATGCGAAGTCGTTTCCGCGGAACCGCCCTCTTCCTCCTCGTCCAGGCGGAGGAGAAAGGGCTCTTCGAAACGGGCCTTTTCGTCCAGAAGATCGGCGAGAGAACGACCGGACATCTGCGGCAGGGGATCGAAAAGCCCCTGTTGGGCCAGCCGGAGCACCGCTTCGTTCTGACGCTTCTCTTCCTCGCCCCCTCCGGAGGGAAGGGACGCCGCAATCCAGGAACGCACTTCCGAAAGCGACGGAGCAATCTTCTTTTCCGTCCGGGTGCGCGCGATCCGCCGCCCGGTTTCCTCCAGCACACGGTGCACCAGCACACCGAACGAGCGGCCGGCCGGCTCCGTCCTTTCTTCGAGGTTCCCGGACAGATCCCGGGCGGTTTCATCGCCGATCAGCGGGTCGCTCCCGTTCCAGGCATCGCTGTCGTGTTCCCGGGAGACGATGGCGGTGAAGCTCGTGACCCGGCGGGGGAGAGGAAGAGGCCGAAGAAGCCGCCGGGCCGCGATTGCATCTTCCGGATCTTCCGAAAAGGCATCCGGGCCTCCACCCAAGGGCTTCTCCGATGAAACATCGTCCACCGGACCAAAGAAGGAGAACCCCTCCAACCCGGAGAAACAGTCCTCCAGGGATTCCCGGAACGCAAGGAACCGTTTTTCGGAGAGAGTCTTCTCCCGCCGTTCCCGGATCCGCTCTTGGGTTTTCAGGAGGTGTTCGAGCGCGGGCTGTTTCACCCGGGAAAGCGGGCAGAACAGATAGACCCTTTCCCGCGCCCGGGTCAGCGCCACATACAGAAGCCGGAGGTCCTCGCTCTCATCCGAATCTCCTTCCTCCTCCCCCTCCTCCCCGATCGTTCCGGGTTCTTTTCTGTTCGTCCTGTGAAGACCGAACGGGACGAACACCACCGGAAACTCGAGTCCCTTGCTCTTGTAGACAGTCAGGATGCGAACCCCCGTCCCGGGTTCTCCACCGACGGTTTCCTCGTCCTTTTCCCCTTCCGGCTCCAGACGCTCCTGCTCGAAAAAGCGCTGCTGGTCGGACGGGGTCGGAAACCGGTCGGCAGATTCTTCGATCCGGTCGATGAGCCGATCGATCCGCTGGCGCCGGCGCACGTCCGACAAAAGGCGGGGCCAGACCTCAAATCGGGAAAAAAGGTTCGTCAGGGCCGCCCGGATTCCGTGGGAACGCCAGAGTCGGGACGCCGCCAGAAAATTTTCCTGAACGGGACCGTTCTCTTCCGGATCCCGGGTGAGCCGGTCGATGTCCCGCGCGCTCCAACCGAAAAGACCGGTCGCGAGGGCCAGAGCAATTGCGGGCATGCGCCAGGGCGACAAAAGGGCGTCGAGGACTGTCGCAATCTCGTCCGCTTCCCGCGTATGACAGACCGGCACCGAGGAAGTGCTGTTGTAGGGGATCCCCCGCTCCCGCAAGAATCCGGCGATCCGCTCCCCGTGCTTGTGCTGGAGAACAAGAACGGCGATGTCCGACGGCAACAGCGGCCGACCTTCGAATCGCACCGTTCCCGACAGGAGTCTGGCCACCTCGCCGGCGGCAACCCGGGCGAAATCGTCGAGCGTGTCCTTGGGACCCGAGCCGGAATAAACCAGAAAACACGAACCGGATGGAAGGCCGGAGTCCTGAAGCCGGGAAACGCGCTCCGGGACGGGCGTCGACGGAGAATATGTCACTCCTTCCAGCAGAAAGGGTGACGGATGTCGTCCGTAAAGCCGGTTGACCGCATGAATGATCCCCGGCACCGAACGATAGTTGACCGACAAGGTCACCGGCCGGACTCCGGACGCATCCTTCGCGCGTCGCGAAAATTCCAGATAGGCCTGCACATCGGCTCCCCGAAACCGGTAGATCGACTGTTTGGGATCCCCGATCCAGAACAGGGCGGACCCCGGACGCGTCTCCCGATAGATCTGCTCGAAGATCCCGGACTGGTCCCGGCTCGTATCCTGGGATTCGTCGACGAAAGCCACAGGAAAGCGGGCCCGGAGACTTTCGGTCACCGATTCCCGCTTCAGGGCTTCCGCCACGCGGAGGACCAGATCGTCGTAAGTCGCCACTCCCCGGCGCTCCCTTTCCAGAAGTTCGCGATGCTTCCAGTTGCCGGCCAGGGGACGGAAAGAAGAGGAAAGAACATGTTTCAGGGTTTCGGAGGACCGGAGGACCGTTTCGAGTGCGTCGGCCAGGACGTCCGATCCCGCCGGAAACCCGTTTGCGATCGTCGCATCCTCTTCGTCGAGACCCAATGCCGGAACTTCCCTCTCCCCCAAAATATCGGCCATCCGGAACGATAGGTCCGGACCGGGAGATTCCCCGAAAAAAGACCGCGCCATCCCCCGAAAGGCTTCCCGTCGCATCCGATAATCTTCGAAAGCGTCCGAGACCGACCTCAGCCGTTCCTCCGGTGAACCCTCACGGGCGGGGATGGCGCCCATCGGCTTGATCCAGCCTCTCGGTCCGGCGCTCCAGACGGACGCAACAAATTCGGCCAGAAGAGGGTCCTGCCCATAAACCAGGGATCGCCAGAGCCGGACAGAGGATTCGTAGACCAGGCCATGGTCCTCAGATACAAGTGCAAGACCGGAGGGCGCTCCCATGAGAAAGGACATCTGCCGGAGAAGGGACTGGCAGAAGGAGTGGATGGTCTGAATCGGCGACCGGTCGAAAACCTCGAGGGAAAACCGCAAACGACTGTCGAGGATCGAAGGCTCGATCCCGAGGCTCTCCAGATACGCATGAAGATCCGGAAACAACCGGTCGCCGGATCCCGCGCGCCATCGCCGGACATCCTCCAGAAGACTCCGGATTCTCTCCCGGACATCCTGCGCGGCAGCCCGGGTGAACGTCACCACCAGAATGCTTTCGGGAGAGACCCCGGACAGGACGACGGACAGGTAGAGCAGAGCGAGGGTCGTCGTCTTTCCCGTCCCTGCCGAAGCTTCAAGGCTGTGACAGCCTCTCAGCGGCAAACCGAAATAGAGAGGAGGATCCGACTGACACGTCATCAGTGCGCCTCCTCCGGGTCCGGAAAGAGACGGTCGAGAACCGGATCCCAGAGACGAAGCGCCAGGGTCGCGAAAACCGGATCCGAAATCCAGTTTCCTTCCGGATCGAAAAAGAGGTGCGGATAAAATCCTTCGCGTCGCCTCGGGTCCTTCCGGAGTTCGCCTTTCATGCGACTCGATGGACCGGAGTGCTCCTGTCCCCACGGATCGAGTTTTTTCCAGGCCTTCAGCGCGGCGGCGCGGCTCGCGCCGGGGTCCGGAGGGCCCTTCTTCGGGTATCTGAATTCCAGCGCATAGGCGAACGAGACGGACGGAAGAAACGGAAAGGTCCGCGGCCGATAGCGCCGGTAAAGGACCAGATAGAGACGGAGAAGACGCTCCGCCACAGGTGGTTCGGCGGGCCAGAATAACGGGTGGTCCGGTTCCCCGGCTCCGGAAAAATCCCTGGACCGGTCCAAAAGAACCGTTCCCCGATAGAATTCCAGAGAAGCCGAACAGGCGAGATGGCCGAGGAAGCTCTGGAGAATATCGGCCGGACGAAGCGTCCAGGGGAAGGGATCTGCCACGACAAGGCCCGTTTCCCGATGGCAGGAGACGGTTCCGTAAAGCTGGATCCGGCCGATTTTTACGGAGAAGCGATGCCTTTCGGGACGGTCCTCCAAAAGTCCTTCGAACCTCCCGAGAAGTTTCGTCCGACGGAGGAGGAGTTCCCTCTCCCGCCGTTCCTTTTCGACAGGGCCCAGTGGAGGCCAGGGGATCCGGGCCGGATCGTCCGTCTCACCGGAAGCGTCCAGGAGAAAGGGCTCCTCGTCCGACAACGATGGCCGGTCATCGACACCGGCCAGACCCAGGACGTTTTTCGCCTGATAACGGGGGGGGTTCCGGTAGAAGGACTGGAGACGGTCAAGCGCTACTCTTCGGCTTCCCCCTTTCTCTTCCGGTGGATCCGGCAACACCAGACGTCCTCGCGAGGGCAGAAACGGGGAAGGAGTGCACTTTTCGCCCCGTTTCCGAAATCGCGCGATATCGGCGCAAAAAACCGAAAAGCCTCCGAGCGATCCGGCCCGGGGGGAAAAACGAGACGGATCAAACGGATCGGACGGCACTGTCCGGAACACTCCGGTTCCCTTCTCCTCCGGAGGAAAAGGTTCCCGGAGCGTCTCCAGGAGCTGTCGGAGAGGGGAACAAGGAAGTCCCGGAGTTCCGTCCTCCTCTTCTCCTCCGACATGGCTGATCCAGAGAGTCTGGCGGGCGGACAGGAGAATTTCGAGAAAAAGATGGAGATCGTCTTCCCGAAGGGAGCGGTCCAGAAGACGCGGGGATTCCCGGACGAAATCGAAGCTCTGTGCGAAATCGTTCCGGGGGAACGATCCCTCCCCCATGCCCAGAAGACACACGACCCGAAAGGGAATGGAACGGAGAGGCACCATCTGGCCGAAAGTGATCCCCCCGGAGAAGAACCGGTCCCGCCTGTCCTTCCGGAAAATCCGCCGGGAGAGAATTTCCGCAAACATCGCACAGTCGATCTCTCCGACATCGTGGACGTTCCGGCACAGGGCGCGGAGGGTTTCCCCGATCCCGCAGATCTCCTTGTGACGGTCGGGATCCAGAACGAAGAAATCCGACAGGAGACCGGAGAAGAGCTCTTCCCAGACCGACAGGGAATGCCGGCCCGAAAAGCGGTCCCGCCAGAAACGGAACCGGTCGAAAAGCCGGAAGAGGATCCCGGCCTTTTCTCCGAGAGGATCGTCCGAAAGGTCGAATGGGCGGACCGGAAGAAATATTCCCTTCCCTTCCGGCCCAGTCTCCGGTCCGGTACAGTACCCTTCGAGGATCCGGGAAACGGCCCAGTCCAGGGTGTGGTCTTCCGGCTCTTCCGGGGTCCGGTCCTCCTTGTCCACACCCCAGCGGAATCCGGCCGCGGCGAGGGCTTCCGTCAAAGAAACGGCCGTTCGACGGTCCAGGGAAAAACGTTCCTGAACTTCCGGAATGGACAGAAGTCGGGCAAAGAAGGACATCGTCAGGGGAAAATCCGGAAGGAGAAGAAGTCCGGTCAAGGCTTCGGAGAGAATGTCCTCGAAAGGCATCCGGTCCGACAGCGTGACCGGAAGGACGGGCTCGCCGGCGTCCGCTTCTTCTCCGGGAGATTCGAAAACCGCGCGGATGGCTCCGGCATACAGGTCGATGTCCGGCGTCAGGATGACAATGTCCTCCAGACGGAGATCCGGTTGCGCCAAGAGCCGGTCCAGGAGAAAATCCCGAAGGGTTTCGACTTCCCGGTAGACGGAAGGACTCGAAACGATCAGAAGGGATCCGTCTTCCCGGACCCGTTCCGGAAACTCCCCGGCGGCATCCATCCGGAACAGGCTCCTCTGAAGCCGGGACAGAACCGTTTCCCCCCCGGGCTCTTCGAAATCTTCCCGCACTTCGACCTTTCCGTTTTCCTCTCCCTGGCGGATCCATTCTTCGAGTTTGCGATGAAGATCCCTGGCCGTTCTCCCCAGGGACGCGAGAAGGGGATGCCCCGGATCGAAATAGGGCTTCAGGTCTTCGTCCATCTCCCGCCAGGTGCGGAGGGAAACCATGTCCGCCCAGTACCGGTCGGTCGGGTTCAGGAAGAAAACATGCACCCGGCAGTCCGTCTCCCGACCGATCCGGAAAAAAACATCGAGCATGGCAGGGGCGATGCCGGAAAGGCCGAACAGGAAAAGCCGATCCGGCAACGATGCGACCGGGAGAGGTCCGGAGACAGGAAGGGTCCGGAACATCTGGACAAGGCGGGCGAAGTGCAGGGGTTTCTCCCCGGCGGTCATCGCGCGCCAAAGGATCGCCTGCCAGGAGACGTCTTCCGGAGAATCTTCCCATGCCGTCAGCACGTCGGGACGATAGAGCATGGCCCGGTCGTAAAGCTCCGAAAGTTCGTCGGCAAGGCTTGCGAGACGGCGGGAAGGAATCCCCTCTCCCAGATATCGGCGGATGCCGGAAAAGGACGGGTGGTCGCAGTGAAGCGGAATTTCGCGCAAGAGACGAATGAAAAGAGCATTCCGTTCGAAGTGGACCGCGTTGTCCGGAGCTCCGGTGACAGACACCAGAAAATCGCGGACCCAGACTCCCGGGAGGGGCGTGTCAACATTCATCGCCACACCCTGCTCATCCGCCAGACGAAAGATCAGCCATCGTCCGATCGTCGGGTTCTGCGGCAGGATGGTCACGGACGACCAGGGCAAAGAAGGAGACCCCCGAATCTCCGAAAAAAGTTGGTCGGTGAGACGTTCCATCCGATTGGAGAGGTGAAGGACGATCACTCCGAAAAAACCCCTTGCCTTTCGCATTCGAGTTCAGGATGAAAGCAAAACCGCACAGGCAAAGAGGTCAGACGGTCAGAACGACCCGAAAACGCGCTTTGTTCCGGATCATGACCTGATACGCTTCTTCCGCCTGTTCCAGGGGCATCCGTTCGACCATCGCACGGATGCCCGCCAGTTTTGCGAAACGCAGCGTATCTTCCGAATCGAGCGCGTCTCCCGAAGGCCATCCCGAAACGGATTTTCGCCGCGGAATCAGCTGGAGAGGAGAGACCTGAACCGGCGCCGTATCCGCACCCAGAAGCACCATCTTTCCATTATCCCCGAGACCATCGACCAGACGGCTGATCGTGTCGCTGTGGGGCACCGTGGCGAGGATCACCCGTGCGCCTCCCATTTTCGACAAAGCCTCGACCGGATTTTCCGCCTTCATGTCCACATAGTCGTCCGCTCCCAGGGAACGGGCGAGATCGGACTTTTCGGGGCCCGAAGAAAGGGCCACAGTCCGGAATCCCATTTTTTTGGAAAACTGGACGGCCAGATGTCCCAGACCACCGATTCCCAGAACGGCGACGACGGCTCCCGGCAACGCCCCGGCATGTCTCAGGCTGTTGTAGGTTGTCACTCCCGCGCAGAGAAGAGGCGCCGCCTCCGCCGGATCCATACCGTCCGGCACTCTTGCCAGAGCATGTTCGGGAGCCACCATGAACTCGGCATAACCTCCGTCGGAGGAAATCCCTGTAATCCGTCCCCGGGAACACAAGATGAAATCCCCCGCCCGGCAGGCCGGACAGGTGAAGCAGTGCCCTCCGTGCCATCCGACGCCGACGACCTCCCCATTCCGGAAATCCGTCACACCCGGCCCGGTTTCATCGATGATCCCGACCACTTCGTGTCCCGGAATCCGTGGGTAGGTGATCCCCGGGAAAAGGCCCTCCCGGACAAACATGTCGCTGTGGCAAATTCCGCAAGACCGGACGCGAATGAGAACCTCTCCCGCGCCGGGACGGGGAACGGGAACATCCTGATACACAAAAGGCTGGCCCGGGGCCAGAGAACGAACGGCTTTCATCGATTCACCCCCTCCTTCGTTTGTGGTGTCTGAATCATGAACGAAACCCTGTTCGGTTCCCGGCAGACTTTCGTTCAGTCCTTGCCGGCCAGAGACTGGGCAGTGTCTTCCGGACGACCAAAGGTCCGACTTTTTTCGTCGAGGATCTTGTGTTCGACCAGAAAGGCGCGCATGCGCAGGAGACAGGAAAAAAGCGTCTCCTGTTCCTCGGGCGTGAACGAATCGAAGATGCTGGATACGCGGTGCATGAAAGGCGAACAAAGCTTCTGGAGAGTTTCCTCCGCCCGGGACGTCAGGGAAACGATCGTCACGCGCCGGTCCGAAGGAAGCGGGACCCGCTCGACCATCCCTTCCCGTTCGAGCGCGTCCACGTGGGAAGTAATGTTGGTAGCCGTCACCCCCAGGCGGTCCTTCAGCGCGCTCATCATCATCGGACCATATTCGTAGAGAGTTCCAAGGAGATACATCCTCTGGGGCGTGTATCCGTCCTGTTCCATCTGGGATTCAGCCCAGCGGACGAACGCCGGACCGAGCATCCAGAAAAGCTTCATGAGCTTGATCCGGGGAGGGTAGTCATCCCTCGACGCCGGTTCGGCTCCATTCTTCCTCAGATCTTCCATGGCCGGCTTTCCTCCTTCTCCGGAGACATTCTAGCACACTTATTTTTAAAATTGATATTCCAATACTTGACTATCAAGTATTGACGTATCTAGAATCAGTTCTCAGAAGTCCATGCGGGGCGGGAGATCGAACGGATTTCCGCCTGCACCCGGAGTATTTGGATCCTGACGTCTGGAGCACCTGATGACCGATCTCGCAAGAAAATCCCGTCGACAGGGACTCCCCCGGACCGCTCTCGCCCTTGTCGGCATGGCCCTGCTGATATCCGGATGCGCGGTGGGACCGGACTTTCATCGCCCACCGGCTCCGCTCGACCAGAAATACACCCGTCATCCGGTGTCCTCTTCGATCGGAGAGAAGGATGCCCGGGGCGAAGGACGCCAGACGCTGCGCGTCGGCGCGGACATTCCCGGTCAGTGGTGGCATCTGTTCCATTCGAAAGACCTGAACCATCTCGTCGAAAAAGCCCTCGTAGCCAATCCGGACCTGCATGCAGCGGAAGCCTCCCTTCTCGAGGCCATGGAAAACGTGTCGGCCGGAAGGGGGGCTTTCGCCCCGACGGTGAGCGGAAACCTGCAGACCGTCCAGCAGTACTTTAACGGCGCCGCCTTCGGTCTTCCCCAGCTTTCGAACCTGTTTACCCTGAATACGGGATCGGTCAGTGTTTCCTACCCGCTGGACATTTTTGGCGGCATCCGCCGACAGGTCGAATCCCTGAAAGCCCAGGAAGACTACCAGCGCTTCGAACTCGAAGCCGCCTATCTCACCCTGACATCCAACATCGTCCTGTCGGCTGTCCAGGAGGCCTCCCTGACGGAACAGATCCGGGCGACCCGCTCCATTGTCCGGGCTCTCCGGAAGGAACGGGACAGCGTCCGCCGGCAGTATGCCATCGGACTGGCCTCACGTTCGGCCGTTCTGGTCCAGGAAACCACTCTGGCCCAGGAAAAGAGCACGTTGCCCGGACTCGAAAAGCAACGATCCCTGGTCCGCCATCAGCTGTCGGTCTATCTGGGACGCTTCCCCGGAGAGAAGATCGGTGTGCAGTTCCAGTTGTCCGACCTGCACCTTCCGGACACACTCCCCCTCAGCTTGCCGTCCCGGCTGGTCGACCACCGGCCGGACATCCAGGCCGCTTCCGCCCAGCTGCACGCCGCGAGCGCACAGGTGGGCGTCGCCACAGCCAACATGCTTCCCCAAATCTCTTTGACCGGGCAGTACGGAAGCGAAAGCATCGCCGGATATTTCGCTCCCGGAAGCCAGTTCTGGAGCTATGGCCCCGGCCTCAACGTACCCATCTTCCAGGGAGGAACCCTGTTTTTCCGGCGAAAGGCGGCGTTGGCGGCCCTCAAGGAAGCCCGGGCAAAATATGAAAGCACGGTTCTCGCGGCGTTCCAGAACGTCGCGGACGCTCTCCGGACCCTGTCTTCCGACGCGGAAACCCTGAAAGCCCAGGAAACCGTTTTCCGGTCGGCCGAGGAAAGTTTCCGCATCGCCCGGCACCAGTTCGCTGTGGGAGCGATCGGGTATCCTTCCCTCTATAACGCCGAACAAAACTACGAACAGGCCCGCATCGGCCTGATCCAGTCCCGTGCCTCCCGTCTTTCGGACACGGCCGCCCTGTTCCAGGCTCTCGGAGGGGGCTGGTGGAACATGGCGCCCGCCACACCCAAAGGTGTGGGGGTCCGAACGCCATCAGACCGGCCGACGAAGAAAGGAAAAAAAGCATGAAACGGTCTATGGCTCCTTCACTCCGAACCTCTCGTTTTCAGGATGGACAAGCATGATCCGGTTTTTCATCCGACGCCCCATTTTCGCATCTTCCATCGCGATCATCATGGTCCTGACGGGACTGATCTCCTTCAAACTTTTGCCCGTTTCCCAGTTTCCGGAGATCACGCCTCCGGAAGTCACCGTTACCGCGAACTATCCGGGCGCCAGCGCGCAGGTCGTGGCCGACACGGTGACCACCCCGCTCGAACAGCAGATCAGCGGTGTTCCCGGCATGGCGTACATGTCGTCGGTCAGCGCCAACGACGGCAGTTCGACCATCACCATCACGTTCAGGGTGGGATACCCCATCGATATCGCGGCCGTGGACGTCCAGAACCGGATCTCTCAGGCCGCGGCCCAGCTGCCATCCATTGTCAATCAGGGCGGGATCGTCGTCCAGAAAAGAAACCCCAACTTTGTCCTGATCATCAATCTCCTTTCTCCCGACAAAAGCATCGATTCCGTGACGCTCAGCAATTACGCCTATCTGCAACTGGTCGATCCCCTGAAGCGTCTGAACGGCGTCAGCGATGTCCAGATTTTCGGAGAACGGCGCTATTCGATGCGGGTCTGGCTCGATCCGGACCGCCTTGCACGTCTGGGCATCACGGCAGTGGATGTCCAGAACGCCATCGCCGAACAGAACATCCAGGTCGCCGGCGGAAAGATCGGCGAAGCCCCCGCTCCGAACAATACGATGTTCGAATATCCGGTCAATGCGCTCGGTCGTCTCCGGACACCGGAAGAATTTGGAAACATCGTCCTGCGGGCCGGAACATCCGACAACGGAGTCGTGCGTCTGAAGGACGTGGCGAGAATCGAGCTGGGAGCTCTCCAGTATACGTCCTCGGCAACCCTCGACAAGAACCCGACCGTAGCCATTGGAATTTTCCAGATGCCAGGCTCCAATGCACTGGATCTGGATCGCCAGGTCCGGAACAAAATGGCAGAACTGTCCCGCCATTTTCCGAAAGGCATGACCTACACGATCAAGTATGACACCACGAAATTCGTTTCGGCTTCCATGAAGGAAGTGGTCCTGACCCTGACCGAAGCCCTGCTTCTCGTTTTCGCGGTGGTTTATCTGTTCCTCCAGAGCTGGCGGACGATGCTGATCGCCGGTATCGCTATCCCGGTTTCGATGATCGGGACGCTCACGGTCATGAAAATGGTCGGCTTCTCCCTGAACACCGTCAGCCTTCTCGGAATGGTGCTCGCCATCGGACTTGTGGTTGACGACGCCATCGTTGTCGTCGAAAACGTCGAAAGACAGCTGGAACACGGCGCTACCCCCCTGCATGCCGTCGAAACAGCAATGGAAGAGGTCACCGGCCCCATCATCGCCACATCGGCTGTCCTCGGGGCCGTCTTCGTTCCCGTGGCGTTCCTCCCCGGCATCACGGGACAACTCTATCGGCAATTTGCCCTGACCATCGCCATTTCGGTCGGAATTTCGGCCTTCAACTCCCTGACGCTCACACCGGCCCTCTCCGCCTGGCTCCTGAAGTCCGGACAGAACACGACGGTCCTCTTCTTCCAGCGTTTCAACCTGTATTTCGGGAAGCTGAGAGAAGGGTACAAAAAACTCATCCGGTCGATGATCGCCCACCGGTGGACCGCCATGGGGGTCTTTCTCGCGGGAATCCTCCTGACAGGGGGACTCTTCCACCGCGTCCCCAAAACGTTTCTGCCCGTCGAGGACCAGGGGTACTTTTTCGTCATTGTCCAGCTCCCCGACGGCGCGTCCCTGAACCGGACAACGGAGGTGACCCGGACCGTCCGGAAGATCCTTCTGGCCCAGCCGGGCGTCCAGGACGTCGTCTCGATCAGCGGGCTGAACTTTCTGACGTTTGCCAACCAGTCCAGCAGCGCGGCGGCTTTTGCCATCCTGAAACCCTGGGAAAAGAGGGGACCTGGCATGACTGCCTCCGACATCGCAAACGCCGTGCGCCCGAAGCTTCTTGGAATTCCCCAGGCGATCGCACTGAGCTTCGATCCGCCCTCCATTCCCGGACTCGGATCCACAGGAGGATTCGAATTCGAAGTGGAAGACCTGACGGGCCAGGGAAGCCTTGCCCTGGATCAGGCCACCCGGGCCCTGATCGCTCAAGCCCGGAAACAGCCGGAGATAGACGGCCGACAAGTGTTTACAACCTTCAGTACTTCCACACCCCAGTTCAACTTCGACCTGGACCGGACGCGTGCGAAGCTTCTCGGGCTGAACCTCCCGGACATCTTCAACACCCTCCAGATTTATCTGGGATCCTTGTACGTCAACGACTTCAATTTGTACGGAAGGACGTTCCGCGTCACGATCCAGGCCGACAAGAACCACCGTGGACGCCCGGACGACCTGTCCCGCTTCTACGTCCGCAATACCTCGGGAAACATGGTGCCGCTCTCCACACTGGGCCAACTGCGCCCCATCGTGGGGCCGGAAACCATTTCCCACTACAATATCTATGGTGCTGCCAAAATCAGCGGAGGAGCGGCGCCGGGATACAGTTCCGCCGAAGCCATCCTGGCGATGGAAAGGGCCGCCCGTCAGTCCCTTGGGCCAAACTTCGGCTACGAGTGGACCGGCATCACCTATCAGGAGCTCAAAGTCGGAGCTGTCCAGAAGATCACTTTTGCGATTTCCCTGGTCTTCGTCTTTCTCTTTCTTGCGGCGCTCTACGAAAGCTGGTCCATGCCTTTCATGGTGATTCTGGTCGTCCCGCTGGCCATCTTCGGTGCGATGCTGGCCTTGTGGCTGCGAGGCAAACAGCTGGACGTGTACTCGGAAATCGGGTTCGTCATGCTGATCGGCCTTTCCGCCAAGAACGCCATTCTCATCGTCGAATTTGCCCGAAACCTCCGGGAAAGGGGGATGGGGATCGTGGAAGCCGCCATGGAGGCTGGACAGCTGCGCCTGCGCCCCATTCTCATGACTGCATTTGCTTTCATCTTCGGGGTTGTTCCCCTGATGCTGGCCAGCGGAGCCGGAGCCGCCAGCCGGCAATCGATCGGAACGACCGTGTTCGGAGGCATGCTCGCCGCCACTCTCCTGAGCCTCGGCTTCGTGCCCGTCTTTTACGCGTCGATCGAAAAACTCCGGAGCTGGCGGAAGGAAGAAGAGACCTCTCCGACTGCGGAATCTTCGTCATGACCGGAACGAACCATCGAATATCCGAAGGAGTGATTGTCCCATGAAATCCGTCCGACTGTCCCGAACACAGATCGTCGTCCTCCTGTTTCTCGCCGGGGCTCTTTTCTTTGCCCTGGGAGGACGCGGCGGACTTTTTCAACGGCTCCTGGCCCCTTCTGCCCCTCCCCCGCCAGCGGCTTTCCGGATGCCTGTTCCGGTGTTCCGCGCAACGAAGGTGTCCCTGCCTGTCTATCGGGAGTACATCGGGACAACGGAAGCCATCCGCAACGTGACACTGGAAGCTCTGGCGACCGGATATCTGAAACGCCAGCTCGTACCGGACGGATCCGACGTCTCCCGGGGGACGCTGCTTTATCAGATCGACCCCCAGTATTACAAGGCATCGGTGGATCAATCCCTCGCCCAGAAAGAACGGGACAAGGCCATCCTCGAATATGCCAGGGCGAACCAGCGACGCAATGAACTGATGGTCGTTCACGGGGACGTTTCGAAAGACTCCTTCCAGCAGGCAACCAGCGCGATGCACCAGGCGGCATCCAACTACCTCTCCGACAAGGCCGCTCTGGAGTCGGCCCGAATCAACCTCGGCTACACCCGGATTAAAGCCCCGTTTTCCGGACGTCTGGGTCGCAGCATCGTCTATACGGGGACCCTGATCGCTTCCGGAACACAGATCAATACGATTGTCCAGATGGATCCCCTCTACGTTACATTCAATCCGGGCGAACAGGACATCGACGTTCTCCAGTCAAGCCGGCAACAGGGTCCTGTTCAGGTCGAAGTGCGACCACAGGGTGCGAAGACAGGGCACCTCTACCGGGGAACCATCACCTTTCTCGACAACGCCGTGGACCGGACGACCGGAACGATCGTCGCCCGCGGCACAATCCGGAATCCCGATTTTCGCCTGATCCCCGGTGAGTTCGTTGAAGTGCGCGTGCGACTCGGCGTCCATCCGGACACCCTGGCAATTCCGGAAATCGCCGTCGGATCGAGTCAGACCGGAAAATTCGTTTATGTCGTCGGAAAAGACGGAAAAGCGTCCATCCGGAGCGTGCGACTGGGCATGACGAGCGGAAGCAGGGTGGAGGTTCTGGACGGACTGCGGGACGGGGACCTGGTGATCACGGGCAATCTTCAAAAGATCGGACCGGGGTCTCCCGTGGTTCCTCTTCCGGAAAAAGCCAATCCGGCGGCCACCTGAGAAACGAGGGCCCCCTTTCCGGCGCGGAATACCCGATTCACTCCGGGATGCAGATCCCCGACATGCGGGCAAATCCCTGCAGGGAAACCGGAGGTTCGACCTTCAGGGACATGCGGGACGCCACTGAAGGGGAAACAAGTGCCCGGGCTTTTTCAATACTCATTCCCCGAAGGGCGATCCACAGTCTTTCCTGTGCCAGACTCCAGAAATACGGCTCGTCCGGCCTTGTTTTCTTCAGGACGACCGGCAAATCCTTCCGGGTGGCTCGCACCGGCAACAGGGTGACCTCTCCCGATTCGGCGACCAGATGCCCCAGAACGGCGGGCGCCCACTCTTTTCCATAACCTTCAGGCTCCCGCCATCCGTCCACATACCGGTAACGGGGAGACCAGGAGAAAACCTGAGCCGCTTCGAGGGTCCTGGCGGACATCCGGGCAAGGGTCTTCCGGAAACCGGACATTCCGATGGTACCGAGGGATCGTGTATCCGCCGAAACCGTCAGCAAAGGAAGAACCCGCCCGCACCGGATCGTGGCGTGGATCCGGTACTGTTTTTCGCTCTCCGGTTCTTCCACGACAGTTCCCCACCAACGGACCAGCCCGGAAGTTCCCTGGGGTCCAACCGTCTCCCCGTCGTTTTCGGCGGCATGGGGCTTTCCGGTCAGAACCCGGACGGATCGCACATCGACAGCCGACAGGAACGAGTCGGGAATTTCCTCTCTCAGGGTCTGGACGGCCATTTCTTCGAAAAAGACGTCGTCGAGACCGGTCAACCACACCAGGCAGTCCTCCCGGAACGGGTCCTCCCCGGAAAAGAACGGACTTTCGAGAACCCTTTCGGAATTCACTTCCTCCGCCTGCGGTCCCACCAGAACGAAATGGACGCCGTCCTCCATTTTCCGGAAAAACAGTCCCCCTCGCCCTTCGGGAAAAGGAAACCGCCGTCGGACCCGGAAGACGACTCCGCCCTGGCTTGATTCACCGATCATTTCCCTCAAACGGTCCACCGTCCCCCGATCGGGGGGAACCACCCAGCTTGCCACCTCTCCCAAAAAGATTTCCATCCCTTCCGGGGGCAGATCTTCCCGGAGGAAAGACGGAAAGTTGTCCGACCAGAACAGGAGATACCCCTTACCGGAAAATCGGACGTGGGAAGCCTTTTCCGGAAGACCGGAGGCCAGAAGCTTCTGCGCAAGAGCTTCGGGGGCCACCGGCTCTTCGTTTTTCTTGTCTTGCGGATGTTTGGCTGCAAGGATCTCCATCGGCACCTTCCGGAAAAAGACACGCTTGAAAAAGAGAAAACTTCGTCCGTCCCCGCCGGTCAGAAAAGCTCTCGGCTATCTCGGGAATCCGCTCTTTGGGGAATCCCCAGGACAAAGACCAGGATGACAACACCCAGGATTCCGGACGCCAAAAACCGATCCATCCCGAATCCCCCGTCCCCGTGCGGCTTGTCCAGTAGATCTCCCAGGGTGGCTCCCAACGGCCGGGTGAGAATGAATGCCGACCAGAACAGGAGCGTCCGGGAGGTTCCCGTCCAGCGGTAGAGTCCGGAGACGACGGCCAGAGCAAGGACAAAAAGGAGCGCTCCTCCCAGATATCCGTGGCCGTTCGCTCCGGAGACAAGATCGCCCAATGCTGTTCCCAGCGTCTGGGAGAACAGGATCGCTGTCCAGTAGAAGACTTCGGCCGGCCATGTGGCGACAGAAGACACCGATATCGAACCCAGGGTCCGGTACCAGACTCCCAGAATCGCAACCAGCAGGAAAAACAGCAAGGCCGATCCGCCGATATAGCCGATTCCCAGGGATCGGTCCACCAGGTCGGCGAGCGTCGTACCGACGGTTGTCGTGGACACGATCGTGGTCCAGTACAAAAGCGGATGGAACCTTCGGGCCCGGATCTGAAGGGCGACCGTTACAATCACCGTGACCCCGAAGAGGAGCGTGCCCACCAGATACCCGAGATGCATCGACATGGTCACCGCGTCTCCCCCGGTTTCCCCCAGGGTCGTGGCAAAAATTTTGATGATCCAGAAAATCAGGGTGACTTCAGGAACTTTTGAGAGAATCTTTTCGGATTCCTTGTTCAATGCATGCTCCGATCAGCGGAAAATCCGGCTCCGGCACTCCTTTATCCTCAAACGGTTTGCTTTCGAGCTCACATACAGGATAGGAAATTCCGGGGTCGATTGAAAATCAGGACCGATCCAGGCGAACTCCCAGATGTGTTCGAAAACCCGTGACCGATTTTTCCACGATTCTGTCCGATACCGGCAACCCGTATCGGAACCAACGGCATAGGCTGTCCTGAATTCGATTTTTTTGGCTATGTTGCCATTTCATGTTGTAGCTCATAGCGACCAGCTGATAAAGTCAACCACAGAGCGGAGTTGAGATGCTCTCCAAATGTCTCGATCATACGACGCCAGCCCAGGTAGTGGTCCAGATACTTGGTGGCCACCCCATGGAACCGTCGCATCCATTCCTTCAGGCGCGAATGGTAGGCGTTGGCATTCTGGATGTGGTAGACGCCGGCCAGCACCCGGATCCCCTTGCTCAGGTTGACCGCCCGGTGGGCCACGCCCATCTCCCGGGCCGCCAGGGCGATGGGGCCCTTTCCTCCTCCGTCGGAACAGAGAATCGCATCCCGGGCCAGGAGAGGCTTCAGGACCGCTTCGATCTCCCAATGGTCATCCTTCGGAAAGATCGCACAGGACCGGGACCTGCTCCCGGGAGAGCCCGCGTTTGGCGGCTCGCCCGCCCCGTTTCCGGGCCCGTCTCGGGAGTCCGTGTCGTTGCCCCTTGAGGCGTCCCGGCCAGGGTCGGCTGGAGGGATCGACCGTCGATGAACCCTGACTTCAACCACTTTTCCAGCATCTTCCGGTCCATGAAGACGTTCCGGAGAAGACAGTCGTGGTCGATGTTGTCGAAGCAGCCGACGATATCCCCTTCCAGAATCCACTCCGGCGACGACGACCGCGATAGCACTTTGAAGCACCGTTCGATCGCGTCGGCCACGGAGCGATACGGGCGGAACCCGTAGGCATGGGGATACGCCTCTTCCTCCGAGACGGGCAACAGGGCCAGAAGATACAGGGCCTGCATCGCACGGTCGAGCATCGTCGGGATTCCGAGGGGTCGGAGCTTGCCGTTTCTTTTGGGAATGTAGATCCGGCGAAGCGGCAGGGGATGGTAATTCCTGCGTTGCAAGAGCTTCTTCAGGGCCTTCATCTTCTGCTTGTGGGTGGTCCAGCGAACGCGGTCCACACCGGGGGTTTTAGCCCCCTTGTTCGTCGTGACGCGCTTGACCGCCAACGCTCTGGCGGCCAGCGAGCGGGTCAGGAGGTTCTGCAAGGCTCGCGCCTTTCCGAACTTCCGTTCCCGGATGGCCTTCGCGATTCTTCTCTGGAGCTTTTTGATCTGCTTCTCGTACTGAGACCACGGAATGTCGGCCCAGGAGTCGAAGGGGAGATCCGAGGGAGCGCACGATTTATGTTGAGATCGTCCCATTTGCCTTTTCCTCGTTTAAAAGTTCGCCAAAGAGTTTCGCGATGAACGACTACCGGGAAGTGGGCGACCTTTCGGTCCGGGCCATGCTCATCCCAAAAGGGAAGAGGGAACCCTATCCCCGCGATTACCGCGGGGCCTTGGCTTTCTCCCGATTCCTCTACCCCCTCGCGCATGGGCCTGTTAACGGATCGCTTACCCTGTGACGACGCGCTGCTTCGCGTGCGGGACGCGATGGGGCTTACCATGTTCCACTGTCAACGACACGAGCAGGGAGGGCACTGCCTCTGGACCGAAAGCCGTTCGTCCCTGTATCCCAATGGAGAAATGAGATATCCGGCTTTGCACCTTGTTGGTTCAGGCCCTTTCGCATCTTAAGCCTGTCAGAAATTACGGTTCTTACGGCAGTTCAAATCTCTTTGCCCGTCTGCTCAACCTAGCCCCCGAATCGACTGATGCTAGCTGATTCAAGCTCGCTTCTCGCGATTGAAGCTTCCTATAGAAGGAGGGTACATTGTCTCAGGTGCTCAGAACACAGCCGTTACCAGCCATGCCCCACCTGATAGGTTACGCCTGAGGGAACAGGCGGTTAGCTCCACGATCTAGGGATCAGATCGCGTTTAACAACCGTTGGCGTGACTTTCACGTCGCACTCTCCCACTATCTACGCTACCAAAAAATCGCCCCTTCGGGCCTGGGTGATCGGACTCGCTTGTCTTCTGATCCTTCCGGCCCTGTGGGTCCATCTTCTGACCCCGCCTCCTCCGGGCCGGTCGATCGCCCCCTCCCGGTTCGCTCCATCAGCGGCATCGTCCCCCGGGTCCATTCCCCGGATCTCCGGAACGGGGTGGATGAAATGAGCGGCCCGAAGCGGCGGAAAAAGGTCCTTTCGGGGTTGCCGCTCCCCCGGCTCCGGACGATCGGCTCCGGCGGCCTCACCCGGAGCGCGCCATTGCGCTTCGTCCGGCTTCTTTCCGGGGCGAACACGCCCGCGGGCCGGGAGATCCCGTCCCGGAGGGAAGCGGGCGCCGGGCTCGTCCTCTACGCGCTCCTGATCCCGTTCGACATCTGGGCTCTCGACAGCCGTGACTTTGTGACGGGAAGCCTCCTGACCGC
>JAKAYA010000060.1 GCA_021826965.1 Nitrospirota bacterium | reverse complement strand
AGTACTTGGACCACTACCTGGGTTGGCGACGCATGATCGAGACATTTGGAGATCATCTCAACTCCGCTCTGTGGTTGACTTTATCGATAGGTCGCCATGAGTTGCAACACGAAATGGCAACATAGCCAAAATTTAAGACTTATCCCCTTTGAAAAAGAGAGACGATCGCGCCTCCAGCCAAAGCCAGGACTGATAGCGCCAGGCCGGAGGAAAGACTTCCCGTCCAATCGGAGATCACTCCTCCCAGGACCGGACCGACGATTTGCCCCAAAGCAAAGACTACCGTGAAAAACGTGATCGCGATTCCCCACGCCGTCCGGGGAAGAGAGGCTCGAAGCATCGCAGTCACGGCCGCCGGAACGTTCAGAAAAGCGAAGCCGAAGATGAGAGCCGAAAGCAGCATGGCTAAAAGAGAGCGGGAAATAAGAGGAATCAGGGCTCCCAGGGAGGTCAGTCCGATTGACAGCCCGATCGACCGGCCTCCCGAGTGGCGTGACAGCATCCCTTTCCAGAACAGAGGGGACAGGATCACGGAAAGCCCAAGCACCCCCCAGACGACCGCAGTCATACCAGGCCCGGCCCCCTTGTCTTCGACCCATTTGATGAAATAGGTCATGTAGATGAGATACCCGATGCCGAAGAGAAAATATCCCCCCAGAGCGGGAACAAAAGAACGCGGATCCCACGAAGCACTGTCAACCGGATCTTCCGGAACCAGTTCCGGACCACCGGAAGCCGCGGAAGAAATCCAGGTCAACAGGAGTCCCGCAACACCGAGCGCCAGCCAGGCCCGGGGCCAGAACTCCGCCCCGTATTTCGCGAACAGGAGCGGAAGAAAAAGCCCCGACACCAGGATGCCGAATCCTCCTCCGCCCGTATAAAGAGAAAGAGCGGTTCCGCTCCGGCGAGAATCCTGGGGAAAGAGACTCGCTACCAGCACGCTTCCGGCGATAAAGGACAGGGCTCCGAAGATCCCTGCCGCCAGGCGAAACAGAAAGAGGAACGGGTACGAGACCACAAGGCCCGAAGCCAGGACCGAGACCGAAGTCAGGACGAGCCCCCCGAGAAAAAGAGTCCGCACCGGAAATCGGGCGATGATCCTTCCCGTCCCGGCCGCACCAGCCAGATAGCCGATAGAGTTGGCCGTATTCAGCCATCCGGCCTCGCTGTAACTCCACCCCAGACGCTCCATCATGGAGGGCAGGATCAGGGCGTAATCGAACCGGGAGAATCCCAGGGAAACGGCCGTCCCAAAACTGATCAGGAGAGCCGGCAGGAACACGGGAAAAAAACCCTTCATCGTCCGGGTCCGGGCTGGGGAAGCGCAAAACGGACCAGGGTTTCTGCCGCCAGGATGGCAGCATCGACAAGATCCGGATCCTGCTGGATGTAGACCTCGGTCATGGTCCCGTCCCACAGGAAGAGCAACTGCCAGGCGAGAAGATCCGGGAAAAGGACTCCCGCCTCTTGTGCCAGCCTGGCGAAGACCCCCCGAAGGGCGCTTTTGTACCGGGCCACTCTTTCATGGATCGGATCGGCGGGATCCGCCCTTTCCGTGGCGGCGTTGATGAAGGCGCACCCCCGAAACCCTTCCTCCCCGACAATCTCTTTCATCGGTCGGAAAATCTCCAGAAGGCGAGATCGCGGATCCTTGTCCTTCCCCTTTTGCTTGGCTTCCTCGAGGGCCTTGAGCCGGATCTCCGCGGCATGCTCGAGAACGGCGAGAATAAGGGCGTCTTTCGAAGGGAAATGATAGTACAAGGACATCCGGGCCACTCCGGAACGGTCGATCACTTCATTGATCCCGACATTCTCGATTCCTCGCCGGTAAAAGAGGTCCGCCGCCGTTTCGATCAGCTTTTTGCGGACCTGAGAGTCCAATTTTTTCCCGATTCGTCTGCTGGTCTTCATACCGAAGATATTATCATACAGACTGGTCTACATCAAATTGACTCCGGACTCCGTAGGCAACCGGTGATTGAGCCCCCGGCTCATACGGACTCCGGTCTTCCGACCGCAGCCAGAACCTTCCCCCTCCACAGGCAGATACCGCGGAACTCACGGCATGTTTGGCGAGATTCCTCGCCACATTCACGTCCCGGTCGTGGACGATCCCACCATTCGGGTCTATCCATATGCCGTACCGAAAATGAAATCTTTCCCTGCTCCATCCCGCAGACCGAACCGATCTTGCTGCTCGGAAATCAGGAATCGGCAAGGACCTCCAATTCGGCACTTAATTGAGATGCTTTCTCCCTCTTTTCTCCTGTCTTCGGTCTCATGATCGAAAGAATAAGGAAACCGCATCCCGATCATTCATCCGTTTCCTTTCAGGAAAGATCGATTTTGACATGATCGACCAGGTATTTACCGTAACTTGATGAATCGTTTATGAAAAAGCCGTTTTCCCTTCACCTCCCTTTGATTTTTCGTTCACAATCCCCCGCTATCCTGAGTTTGCAAAAAATTCGTTTTCTGAGAACCCGTGCATACAAGTTCCCTCGATGGCAACGTTGATCGGTTCTTGTCGGAAACTTCTATCAAGGAGTCCGAAATGAAAATCGACATCCGGAAATATCTTGTTGCATGGCTCCTTGTCCCGGGAATTTTCTGGGGAAGGTTGGCAACCGACGCCTGGTCGGCTCAGGAACAATCCCAGCCGGCCAAGTCACAAAATCCTGCTCAGCCAGATGTCGCTCCGGCAGTCCTCTATGGAACCGTCCGCTCGCAAAAAGACCAGAAGCCGCTGGCGAACGTCCCCATTCTTCTCCAGAACCAGGACACGAAAAGAACGGTCCAGAAAACCAGCGACTCCCAGGGCGCCTTCATTTTTTCCGACCTGCCCGCCGGGGACTACCTCATTCAGGTGGGGGGCGGCAACTTCTCCCTCCAGCACAAGGAAGGTCTCCTGAAGCCCGGAACGGTCGGACAGCTCGACTTCGCCGTGAACCAGTTGTCGACCGGCTCCTCCGAACTTCTCGGGCGGACTTTTGAAGGACACGGGGATCACAAGATTCCCGTCCCGGCCAGACTGGCCATCAAGAACAACAAGACGGGCGAGATCTACAGCGTGAACTCCGACAATCAGGGCGCCTTCGACCTCAAGAACATCCCGTCGGGCGACTACGTCATCCAGGCCGTCAAGCGGGGATATGTCCCCTATGTCTCCCAAGTGGCGGTCAACGGAAAAGTGCAATCGGACATCCGCCTGCACATCAACCATCTGGCCCAGGCCAACATCAACGCGAACGAGAACAAGACGATCAAGGACACGACCGGCGCCATCACCGTGGTGGACCACAAGACCTTTGAGACCTGGCAGACGACCGGTATCGGCTTCGCCCTGTCGAACCAGCCCGGCATCAACTACTACTCCCGCTCCGGCGCCAACGGGATCACAGGCGGCATGAACTACTTCACCTGCCGGGGATATACAACCGGCGGATCGAACACATCCCCTTCCAGCACAGGAAACATCGAGTTCTATATCGAAGGGGTTCCCCTGAACAACGATTCGGATGGCGGACAAGTCTACAATGTCCCTATCTTCAATAACGATATCGCCTCGGTCGACATCAAGCGGGGGGTGACGACGGCGATGGAACTCGGCAACTACGCCTCCGGCTGTTCGGTCAACATCCATCTCATGCAGCCCACTCAGGACGCCTACTCCCAGATCACGAGCGGGATGGGATCCTATGGGCAGTACTACACCTCCTTCATCACCAACACCGGAATCAATGACAAGCTCGGTGTCGGAGCCTACAACAACCTTTCCCTCATCAACCAGCAGGGCTTCCAGGACTATACGATGGTTCAGGAATATCAAGATTACGCGAATATCTCGAAATATCTCGACAAAGGCAAGGTCAGCCTCATGTTTACCGGTGCCTATTATAATTACGACCGGGGCGCTTCCACTTCGCTTCAGAATTTCCAGCAGTTCGGACCGAGTTATAACGGGCTGCCCAATGGGGAAAATACCTTGTTCCCATCGGGCACCTACGCTCCGGACTCGCCGTATTACAAGCAATGGATCTCTCAGCATTACCTTGTGACGCTGCAGGGAGAGGACCAGCTGAACAGCACCGTCTGGGTCAAGAACAACGCTTTTGCCCTGATCGTTCCTTACGGAGTTATCAATGTCCCGGTCGGGATCATTGGTCCACCCGTTCCCGGTGCGGCCGGAGCCGCATTCCAGAATGTGGCTCCCGACTACGGCGGCATTTGCAACGGCGGCACCGCCGTCCAGTGCGCCAATCCCTTCAATTTCACCTTCATGCAGGGACAGGGCTTCAAGGTGGGCGACATCGCCGAGACCGCCATCCAGACGTTCAAAGGGAACAAGGTCCATTTAGGATTAAGAATTTCCTATGACTCCATGTCCTATCAGAATTTACCGATCGGCACCCCTGACATTACAGGATTTGGTGCCTATAGCTCCAACCTGATGACCACTATCGGAGGGTACCTGGAGGATCACTACAGGCCTTCGGACAAATGGCTTGCCAGCGCGGGAGTCCGGGTCATGATGATCAGCGAACAGGCCGGCAGCGAAGGGCAAGAGTCCGCCGCCCAGACAGCTCTCAACAATAGCGTCGGCGGGAACCCAAGTCTTCAGGATAATGCGGGACAATCCTTTGTCGTTCCCCTCCCTCATGTGGGCGTGAACTACTATCCCAGCAACAATTGGAAAATTTATGCAAATGCGGGGCAATCCTTTTCCGCACCCGGCACCTATTTTTTCAATCTTCTACCGGGCCAACAAGCGTTTCCAGTCAAACCCGAAATCGTGAACGATGCGGAAATCGGAGTCCGGTATTCGACCGACAAGGGGTTCGTGGCCTTCGACATCTACAACGACTACATCAACAATATGTTTACGGCAACGCTCGCGACTCTCCCCACCGGCGTCACCGAATCTCTTCCTTCGGCAGCCGGGCTCGCCGAAATGAGGGGATTTGAGGCCCAGTTCAAGAGGGCCCTTCCAGCAGGCTTCAGTGTCGACGGGGGCTTTACCGCAACCGACGCCTACTTCGTGAGCAACCAGGTGGGATTGGGAACATCGACCGTCCTGAGCATGTCCGGCGATCCCCTGGAATTCGTTCCGAACATGATCGGGAACCTCGACCTCAACTACGCCAAGGGAAACTGGCATATCACCGTCAACGAACGCTACACCGGACAGATGGGAGTCATCAATACCGGCGGAGGTATCACCGGAACTCAAAACATCGTGGACTATTCTCCGGGATACTGGACCACAAATATTCTCCTGGCCTACGACCTTCCCAAGATGGCGTGGTACAAGAAAGCCCAACTCTTCTTCAACGCCTTCAATCTCCTGAATACCAATTATTACGTGCCCGCCGCATTGGTGAACGGGTACCATAATAATCCCGCCCTCCTCATGGTCTATCCCGGCGAACCGATCAACGTGTTCGGAGGGGTCACACTCACCTTCTAAGGATTTGTCCATCATCCGTTCGCACGGAAAACCGGATACCTGTTTTTCGTAACTCGGCACCTAAATGGGGACGTGGTCGCAGGCGTCCCCCGAATCAGAAGAAAACGGGAGAATGGGATCAGGATCGGCCGGACCTATTCTTTCTCCCGGGCATTTGTCCGCCCCAGGTTCTTTCAAGACCCTCCCGCTTTCTTCCTCATCAGACGATCTTTCCGGAGGAAGCATCCTGAATGCTGGAAACTGTCACCGGGATCTTTCCTTTTTCATGTCTTCAGGCTGCCAGACCAAACAGGCGTTTTCCCTCTTTCGTCACCGCCTTGACAAGGAACAAGGATAGGATAGTCTATCCGGGAACTTATACCTCGCGCCCTCTCCCGGGGAAAGGTTTATAGGACGTTGGCGTTCGGAAAAATCAATGAAAAGCCCCGACCAGAAACATTCTGGTGAAAGGAACAAGTATGGCCGTCTTCCGTCTGTTCCGGTTATCTCTTCTTGTTTTGTTCCCGATCGCTCTTCTGTCACCGCAGGCGGAGGGCGGGGTTCCCCAAACCCCTGTGACGCTCATACGGCATGTCATTATTATCATCGGAGAGAACCATTCCTTCGACAACATGTTCGGAGGTTTCGTTCCCGCCAAAAAACAGTTCGTCTGGAATCTGCTCTCGGAAAAAATCATTCGTCCGGATGGAAGCCCGGGCCCGAATGCCTTCCTCGCCCGCCAAATGGAAGCCATGGATGTCGACCGATACCGGATCGGCCCGAAAATTCTGGGACCGTACCCGGATCTTCCAGGACCCGCCGGAGACAAAGCCGGGGGGTGGGGAGGAAGGAAACGGGATCCCCGTTTTCCCGACAAGCTTCCGAATGCCCCGTTTCCGATCACCCGCTATGTTCCCTACCGGAACTCCGTCGTAGGGAGTCCGGTCCACCGGTTCTTCCAGATGTGGCAACAGATCGACAAAGGTCGCATGGATCTGTTCCCCTGGGTGGCGACAACCACAGGGGACGGAAGCGACGGGAAATCTCCGCCGGTTCCGTTCGATTCCGGGACTACGGGCCAGGGGTCGGTATCGATGGGATTCTACAACATGGGGGAAGGAGACGAACCGGTCTTCGCGCGACTGTCCCGAACATATGCCCTGGCGGACAACTATCACCAGACGGTGATGGGAGGGACCGGGGCCAACCATATCGCGCTCGGAACAGCCGATATGGCCTATTACATACAAAACGGACATCCCGCCATTCCGCCAGCGGGCCAGATCGAAAATCCGGACCCCCAGGAAGGAGGCCTGAAATCTCCCGCCGGAAAATTCGAAGGGAACTATTACACCAACGACGGATACGGGAATCGGTCGAACAGAATGGGTGGCAACTACGTCGCTTGCGCCGACCTGCAAGAACCGGGAGTTCGTTCGATCCGGAATTACCTCTCGCATCTCCCCTATCGCGTGTTCGATGCCGGGGGACCCGCGAACTGCGCTCCGCACACGTATTACCTGGTCAACAACTACGATCCCGCCTATGATTCCCGGGGACGAAAGCTCTCCCTGTTAAAGAACCCCTTTCTGGTGTCCCCCCAGAGTCTTCCGACGATCGGGGATTCCCTCACCGCCCACGGGATTTCCTGGGGATACTTCGGCCAGGGCTGGAACCGTGGAAATCCGACAAGGGATTATTGCCCCCACTGCAATCCGTTCCAGTTCGAGACCAGCATCATGCGCACCACCCTCCGAAAGAACATCCGGGGATACAGGGATTTTGTGCTCGAGATCAAGAAGGGAACGCTGCCGTCCGTCTCTTTCCTCAAACCCGGAAACAGGCAGAATGGTCACCCGGGCTATTCGAGCCTGTCGATATTCGAACGATTCGTGAAAAAAACAGTGTCCCTCGTCCAGAGCCATCCGGAAATCTGGAAAAACACGGCGATCTTCATCACCCTTGATGAAGGCGGGGGCTATTACGACTCCGGCTATGTCCAGCCCATTTCCTTTTTCGGAGACGGGACGCGGGTTCCCCTGATTGTCGTCTCTCCTTTTGCCCGAAGAGGATTTGTCGATCACACCTACTACGATCATGTTTCCCTGATCAAGTTCATCGAAAAAAACTGGCGTCTGGGACCCTTGTCGAGCCGGAGTCTGGACAATCTTCCCGACCCGGTCATGCCGCACTTTCCCGCTCGACCGGATCTCTCCGGTCCGGAGAAGCTCCGGTCGTTCTACATCCCCCGCAATCGACCGGCCATCGGAGACCTTTCCAACCTGTTCGATTTTTCGAGAAAAACGATCCCATCCCCGCCCTGACCTTCACCAGGAATTAAGAAATCGTTCACGGAAAAGCCATTCCAGCTTCACCCTTCTTTGCTTTTCCCTTCATGATTCCCCGCTATTCTCCAAGTCGTTCCCATACCTCTCCCCCCATGAGCAGCGGAAAAGGGCTTCACGTCATTTCCCTCTTGCCTCTTTTTTCCGACGAGGGCCCTTCCCTCTCCTCCTTGCGGGCGGAAACCCCTGACTCTCTGCAGATTCTTTGTTGTTGCGGAGCAACTCGTGAAAAGACGAACGAAAGGATGCGGAATGGAATCCCCTTTTCCGAAATGGATCGCCGGAATTGCGCTCGCTGGC